>JAPLJA010000134.1 GCA_026388815.1 Pseudomonadota bacterium | reverse complement strand
TAAGGAGATTCCATGCTCACAGACACCTTTCTCATTGCATTGAAACAGAAGTACTTGGATACCATTTCACAGTTGCATGCGAGGAAGACTTTTGAAAAGAAGGCATGGGATTTTTTGACGAAGGCAGGGAAGGTTGAGGTGAACTCAATCAGGGGCGAACTCTTTGAGAAGGCATGTGTCTCATCCATTCACGCTACCGTCACCATTCCGGGACGAGGCTACCAGAGCAGCATCCAGTGGGTTGGTATTCAGACCTTTCCTTCTAACCCGCTGGTTCCCATGTTCATGGGGGTCTTTGAGCACGTTTCTGAACAGGGTTTCGAGCGCTGCCCGGGGTTTTTCGATGTCTATCCTGTAATACCTGTTGATGAGGACAAGGAATATTTTAAAAAGGAGATGGAGAGCGTTGCACGAAAACACGGCAGGGCTTATGAGCATTTACGGCAAGGTTATCTGAAAATGTTTCAGGTGAAAGAGGCAGGCGCCGGTGTAGGCTATGGAATCGGTATAGCATTCGGTCCGGAGGAGGAAGATAGTAACTGTTTTCAGGATGCTGCCGAGGCAATATTTAAGGCCTATTTTCATATTGTGGAAAAGCGGAGAAAAGAGAAGCCAACACCGGAACAGATCGAGGAGATGTTTAAAAAGCGGGCAGAGTGGGTAAGGTTCACTTTTACCGAGAACCGTTTCTACTCAGGCGGTGTCATGCTGGGAGTTCCTCCGGAGAGTTTCATGCTCCACATGCTGCCGCCGCTGGTCAAATTCTAATTGTGAAAACTCAGAAAACAGGGTTCCTCGTTGCTCAACAACATTTTTTCGACAATGCTAAATCTCGCTCTACTGCAAATTCGAAACTCCCCGCCTGCGGTGGGTCAAACAGCCGAATTTGCGACCGCTCCGCTTCGATAAGCATTGTTACCGAAAAAATCTTCATTCGCACTCAGAACCATGTTTTGGACTTTTGCAGAGGTCTCGTTATATGAAGGAGGGATAACATGTCTCAGGAAAAGAATATCACGATGACCGGAGAAGAGCTGGCAAGGGAAATCATAGAATTTCTGGACAGGACGGCCACCAAGCCCGGTGGAGCAAGGACGAAGGCCGGGTGTAACTTGAAACACGGCAGGGCCTGTGCCCTGGGCACGTGCGTAGATAACGAGCCGAGAGTCACCCCGGTAGATTTCTTTCATGAGGGAATGACCGTATGGATTGCTGGCGAGCCCGGAGGAAAGATAGCTAACATCATGAGGAATCCCAAGGTGGCTGTCGGGATCTATGAACCTGTGAACCACAGCGTCGAGCAGAAAAGCCTCCAGCTCTGGGGAAAGGCTGAGCTCATCAACATGAAGAATAACCCTGAAGAGTTTCAGAAAAGAGTAGAAGCCTTTGGTATCAGAGAAGCAGCCAGCGGTATGATGGATGAACTTGCACAGAAGGGGATAATTCCAGCAGGTCAGGAAGAAGCTGTTAAGGAAAAAATCTTCAAACGTTTCAATCTCATCAGAATAACGCCAGAGAAGGTGGTTCTCCTCCACATGGACAGGTATAACCCGCCCTTGAAGAAAACATGGGAAAACGGCACGGCAACCGTCAAGGCGGCCGGCATGTAGGGTATGATGTAATCGCAGATTATCAAGCCTGTCCAAACGGTCAGGTCTCCTGGAGCAAATTTATAGCTACCTATCAGGCATATGTTACCTCAACTACGTAGAATACCCTAAGAAGCAGATATGGCTGAGCGAGAGGAAAAAAACGAAAAAGATCTCGAAGCTCTCCTGAGAGAACGTACCCGTATTGATGAACTTCTGAAATCCCGCTACAGCCGTGATGTTACCATCATGTTTTCTGACATCAAGGGATCTACTGCTATTTTCGAGTCCCGGGGAGACATTGAAGGCCGGGCCATGATTCAGCAACACAACGAACTACTATTCCCTTTGATTGAGCGACACGGAGGAAAGGTGATCAAGACCATGGGGGATGCAATTATGTCCTCCTTTAAAGAACCGTTGCAAGCGGTAAAGTCTGCCATTGATACTCAAAAAGCACTTTTCCTTTATAACCAGGGTAAGGAGGAACCACAGCAGATTCAGGTGAGGATCGGGATAGATACCGGCCGCGGTTTGGTAGAGACTGAGGATGTGTTCGGTGAGGTAGTAATTGTCGCAGCCCGGCTGGAAAACATCGCCCAGCCCGAACAGATCTTAATCTCCAAGCAGGTCTATGAGAAGGTAAAGAACTCAGACGAGGTGATCTGCCGCTATCTGGATACCAAAAAGCTGAAAGGGATTAGCGAAGCTCTGGAGGTCTATCGGGTAGTATGGGGTGAAGAAGAGATGGTTGTCGGCCCTACCCGGGCAGCAGAAAAGCCTCCACTTGCGATGAGAAAGAAGAGGAAGGTTCTTCAGCTGGAGATCACCCGGGAAGGTGAGAAGCTGAAGATCAGCACGTTTGAGAAGAGAGAGCAGGAAGAGAAGACGATAAAACCTTACGAAGAAAGTTCCATCTCCCTGAGCAGGGTGGAAGAGCGGTGTAAAGAGATAGAGGACCTCCTGGGACGGGCAAATATCCGGGGGATGGTTTCCACAGATATCTTGCGCCAGTTGAAAGATGCCGGCCAGCTTCTCTACGATGAACTTCTTATCTTGCAGGCCAAGAGGGATCTCAAGAGCACACAGGCTGAAGATCTTATCTTGAGCATCGATGATGGACTGGTCCAGATTCCCTGGGAGCTCCTCTTTGACGGAGAACAGTTCCTCTGCCAAAGGTTCAATATGGGGAGGCTCGTGAGAACCAGGCAGAGAATAAGCGGGGTGAGTGAGCGGAGGCTGGAGAAGCCCCTTAAGATGCTCATCTTAACTGACCCGAGAGGTAACCTGAAGGATGCAAATGCTGAGGGGAAGAGGATCAGGGAGGAGATGGACAAGAATCCCTCATTAATCCATGCCAACCACAAGAGCGGGCATACCGTCGTAGAGTACGTGAAGGAGAAGATCCAGAACTTCGATATTGTCCACTACGCCGGTCATGCGGACTATGACCAGCAAGACCCATCCCGGAGCGGGTGGATCTTTGAAGACGGTAAGTTTACCTCATCAGATATCATCCAGATGATCGGTGCCAAGCCTTTTCCTGCACTGGTTTTTTCCAATGCCTGCCAGTCAGGTCAAACCGAGGAATGGAAGATTGGCGAAGGGTATAGCAAGAGAATCTACGGCCTCGCCAATGCCTTTCTCTTAGCTGGAGTTCAGCACTATATCGGGACCTTCTGGGAGATTCTGGATCGGCCGAGTTCCCTCTTCTCCCGGGAATTCTACCGGGCAATGACGGAAGGGTGTCCGATAGGCGAGGCAGTGAGGAAAGCGAGGATGAGCCTGATTCGCGAGTATGGTGAGGATACCATAGTCTGGGCCAGCTATATGCTCTATGGAGATCCAACCTTCAGTTACCTTGATGTGTCCGAGCGGGAGGAGGTTAAAGAAGCGGAAGGTGAAAAACAAAGAATTACGTCGCCTTCACGGTCATCGGAAGAGATCGTTATCAAGGAGAGGGTGAAAGAAAAAAGAAATCTCCTCAAACGTGTTGCAGCCATTATCTTTCTCATCATCATGGCCGGGGTATTATCCCGCATCGGCGTTGGTATATGGAAGAGATCTCAGGATAAAACTGGAGAATATAATCCTTCCTCCGAAGCCTATACCAGTAAGGGTATGATGATGGAGAAAGCAGGCAGGTTAGATGAAGCAGTGTCGTATTACGAAAAGGCCCTCAAAGAGAATCCCAATGATTCTTTTGCCTCTGTCTTTTTGAAGGAGGCGAAGAGAAAGGTAGGTATTGCTCACGACCGGGAAAGGCAGGAAAAGATTGACGCACTGGTGCAGGACCTGCTCAAGGCTTCGAGAGAGAAAGGTATGAGGCCAAAGGAGACAGATACCTGGACGTCCCGTCCCCTGACCCTGACCTTTTTCCCTCTGGAAAGAAAGGGGGGATTAGCTTCTTCCCGGGAAGGGGAAGAGGAATACATTGTACTGAAGCTTACCTCATCACTTCAATCAGAGGGGGGAATAAAAGTTGTAGAGCGGGAGATTCTGGACAAGCTCCTTCAGGAACTGAAATTAAGTACCACTCAGTTAGTTGATCAGGAAACATCACTGAAGGTGGGAAGGATTTTAGCTGCCCGCCTGATTGGGACAGGGAGTATTGTTCAGGTGGGCTCAAAGAGTATGTTGACCCTTAAGTTCATCGAGACCGAGACCACCAGAGTTATCGCGGCCTTCTCAGAGAGTATTGACCAGCCACAGGCAATGGATGCCCTCATGAAAAAGATTGCTCAAGAGATCATCTCGAAACTGAAAAAGGAGTATCCGCTGCGGGGTAAAATTACCTCCATAGAAGGAGATAAGGTTACTATCAACATTGGCTCAGATCAGGGAATGAGAAAAGGTCTATCGCTGCGGGTTTTGAGCAAAACGATGGAAGAGGCAGGTCTCATTGAAGTTGTTTCAGTAAATCCTGGTCAATCCCAGGCGAAGGTAATCAAGAAAATCAAAGATCTTGTTCCTGGAGCAAGGATAGAAGAGTTGATTGAAGGTTGAGCTCAGATACACCTATGAAACTTGTAAAGATAGTAATTACCCTTTCTGTTATTTTCATTTCTTTTTTATGTATCAACACCTCTCCTGCCCAGCAGATCTTCCAGCAGGTGCAGATCAACTCATCGTTCAATTCCGTTGGTTCCGGGGCGAGGGCCATGGGCATGGGAGGGGCATTCATAGCCGTAGCTGATGATGCCACTGCCGCCTCCTGGAATCCAGCCGGGTTGATTCAGCTTGAACTCCCTGAAGTATCGATGGTCGGGTCATATTTCAATATACGGGAGGAACTGGAATCTTCGTCTCATCCCGAGGCTTCAGGGATGAATGAAAAGAGAAGCTATGACCTGAACTACCTGAGCTTTGCCTATCCCTTCAAGTTCTTAAATAGAAATATGGTTGCTTCCCTGAATTACCAGAGACTCTATGACATGTACAAGAATGTTCGTTTTGACTACAACTATGTAACAGAATCCTCGTCCGGTAGAATGGTGAATACGTATAAACAGGATGGTGGGGTAAAGGCACTTGCTCCTGCCTTAGCTGTCCAGATTAATCCCCAGGTATCACTTGGGATAACCCTGAACATCTGGACTGATGAGCTCTTCTGGGAGAATGGGTGGAGCCAAAGGCATTATATAAAAAGCAAAGGTCTTGAAAAAGGTATCCCTGTTGAGACCAAGTTAAGCATTCATGAAAAATACTCCTCCTTTGAAGGATTCAACTGCAACGTTGGATTTCTCTGGGACGTGAATTCAGTTGTAACAGTGGGCGGAGTTCTTAAAACTCCTTTTACTGCAGACATGCATCACCGGTATAAATTCCACACCCAGCAGATTTACCCAAACGGTGAACTGCCCCCTACTAAGAGTACGTCTGGATTTTCTGAAGGGGTAGAGCTCAGGATACCCATGTCCTATGGTCTCGGGTTTGCCTTCCGCCTCTCAGATGCGCTGACAACATCCCTTGATGTTTACCGCACTGAGTGGTCAAAGTTCTTTCTAAAAGATGGACAGGGTAATGATATGAGTCCGATTACCGGTGTACCCCGGAAGGATTCCCATGTCCATGACACCACCCAGGTAAGGACAGGCATTGAATACCTGATCGTCAGGGAAAAGACGGTAATCCCCTTGAGGGCTGGCCTGTTCTATGACCCTCAGCCCTCTGAAAAACATCCTGATGATTTCTTCGGTTTTACCCTCGGCACAGGTATCATGATAGAAAATGTTGTCATTGACTGGGCTTATGTTTTCCGCTATGGAGGGAATGTGAGAGGTGATTCCTTTGGCAGTGCAGGTATCAAAGAGGATGTGACACAGCATTCAGTGCTGATGTCATTCATTTACCATTTCCAATGACCATGAAAACAAGCAAAATAGCAATCAGCTTTCAGCGTTCAGCGGTCAGCGCAGGGCGAAGACCCAGGGCAACCACAGGGGGTTGCCCCTACATAAGACCGAAGGCCCGCCCTGCGGGTAGGTCTTCTCCCTTCTCAGAGGGGCGAACACACAGGTTCGCCCCTACGTGCTCCATGCTCTTTGCTTCTCTTCTCTTCATCTCCCTTATTCAATTGTATGGCTGTGCAGCTCAACCTCCTTTACGGTATACAAAGGACGGAAAAGTTTACGGAGTCACCAAGGGACTCTTCCGCAATCGCTGGTGGAATTTCTATGAGAGGGGAATTTCCTTTGCCGAAGGGGAATTCTATGAGGAGGCGATTACTGATTTCAAAGAGGCAATCAGAATGAGGGATCAGGATCAGAGAAGGGCGCGCAGCTATGGAATGCATTTCCTCGACTACTTCCCCCACCGGGGAATGGGGATTGCCCTCTACCAGCTCAAGAAGTATCCAGAAGCGATCAGAGAACTGGAGATTTCTCTCTCCCAGGAGGAGAGTGCCAAGGCAAAATATTTTCTCAACAAGGCGAGGGAAGCTCTGTTCATCGCCCATGGTGAGGAGAAACTGCCTCCCCGTATCCAGATAACTACTCCTCTGGAAGGGGAATATACCAATCTTTTCTCGATAGAGGTATCTGGAATAGCGGAGGACGACCAGTTTGTCTCACGGATTGAGATCAACGATAAGCCGTTATTCATCGAGCTTGCACAGAAGACGATTGAGTTCAAACAGGCTGTCGAATTGCATGACGGTATCAACCTCATCAGCGTGAAGGCAATAGACCTCACCGGTGGAAAATCTGAAACAGCTGTTCGGGTTATTGTTGACAGGCAAGGGCCCCTTTTCAGCGTCGAGAAAGTGAACCATGAACAGATAAAGGACGGGATTGTAGGGATTCAGTGCTCCGTAGCTGATGAAGCAGGATTATCGTCTCTCAATTTTTACGGCAAGACACGTGAGCTCGGAGGTAAGAAGGAAGCCGAGATTGATGAAAAGGTTATTCTTAAAGCCGGAGAAGGTTGCATTCCCTTTGAGGTAAAGGACCTGGCGGGTAATATAACCGCAGGTGAGATCAACCTCTCTTCCACTCCGGTACAAAGTTTGAACCCTGTCATCCAGGTTGCCTTTCTCGATAAGCGGCTTAGGGATTTGGGCGCTGGCCTGTTCTCAAAAGATAAAGAAGCACCTCCCGTAACCATTCATCTTAAGGATCTCGCCGAACGGCAGACAGTCCATTATGAGACAATCTTGATAGACGGAAATGCAAGTGGACCGTATGAGATAAAATCAATTGAAATAAACGGCACCTATCTTTTCGTTAAACCGGCGAGGAATCTCTTCTTCAACCACCTTGCTCAGTTGAGAGAGGGTGAGAACCGTTTCGAGATCAAGGTAACTGATAAAGAAGGCAATACCGCGATGAAAAATATCATAGTCATCCGTGAGACACCCAGAGTAAAAAGGGTGAACAGCAGGATGTCAATTTTACTTCTCCCCTTTGAGACGAAAGGGCAAGCCCCATCTGCAGGGGATGTTGTTTTTGATGCCCTGACCAGTGCATTTGTTAATCAGGGGAGATTTAACATTGTGAGCAGGGAGAAGATGGAAGAGGTTTTGAAGGAACTCAAATTGAGCAGGACTGACCTGGTTGATCCTTCCAAAGCCCTGAAAGGGGGAAGGATGATAGCGGCTGAAGGAATTATTATGGGCACTATCAATGAAACCCCGAATTCCATTGAGATCTTTGCCCGGCTGATCAATTCGGAGACCACATCCGTCCTTGCAGCCAAGGATGTGTTTTCGCAGGACAAGAGTATCACCCAGATACAGTTTCTCTCCGAGGGCCTTGCCTTAAAATTCAAGCACAGCTTTCCTTTGGTTGAGGGTCAGGTAGTGAAGGTAAAGGGGAATGAGGTCTATACTGATTCTGGATTGAATAAGAATATCAAGAAGGAGATGAAGTTTATCGTCTATCGGGAAGGAGAAAAGATTTGTCACCCTGTTACCGGAAAATTCCTGGGCTATGAGTCCATGGATCTGGGTGAGATACGGGTGGAAGAAGTTTTTGATGACTTCTCTAAAGGAAGGGTTCTTGCAAAAAAAAGTGTTGCTATCCAGGTAAAGGATAAGGTAATTACCAAGTAATACAAAGCAGAAAAGGCTCATCAAGATACCCTCATGATCCAGCGGTGGATAGCGTACCTCCTCCTTTTTCTCTTTTTCCTTCCATCTTCAGGCTTCAGCCAGACCTGGGAAGATCAGGGTCTTTACGGAGGGCAGATCCCTGTTCTTGCGACTGATCCATCAGATGGCAACTGTATCTTCGCCGGGAGCTGGGAAGGTGATGGATTATTTAAGAGCATAAATGGAGGAGTTACCTGGGAGAGTATTGAGGGATTCAGAAATGAGGATCTCCGCTCCATCGCCATTGATCCAAACGATCATCTGACCATCTGGGTTGCCACCATTTCTTTCATCTCTCAGAGTACAGACGGGGGCAAAACGTGGGTGCAATACGATCCTGCCAGAAAGGGCAGGGTGTGGCGCAACTACTATTCCGTTGCCGTTGATCCCCTTCACCAGGGTGTAGTCTATGTTGGGTGCAGCGGTTTATATGGATCGGGTGACGGCGGCGTTATATTCAGGACGACAGACTCCGGCAGATCCTGGGAACAACTGGCCCTCAAGGCAGACCATATCCCCTGGGCTATTGCTGTGAATCCTGGGAACAGACAGGAAGTCTGGTTTGTCACCGATACCTTCTCCAGTGAAGACGGGAGTATCTACCGGAGTGAAGATGGCGGGTTAAGCTGGGTAACGGTGGAGACTGGTCTCACACCGGGATGGTTTGAAGAGATTGTCATCAATCCCCTGCATCCGAAGACGGTTTATGTGGGTGGAGAGAATGGAGTTTACCGGACGAAGGATGGAGGTAAGACCTGGAAGCAACTCCTGCCTGACAGCTGGTGTGAGGCTTTAATCCTTGACCCGCACAACCCTGAAACAGTCTATGCTGCCTGGAACCTGAATTTCTCCAAGAGCACTGATGGAGGAAACACCTGGATTACCTATGACCTTTCTACGGGTTTTTTCCCTTTAGAGTTCTTTACCCTTGCCATCAACCCTCAAGATCCTGATGTCATATACGGAGGAGATTCCAACCTCGGTGTCTTTAAGAGCGAGAATGGGGGAGCAACCTGGATACCTGTTAATCAGGGGATTAAAGCCAATGCTGTTTCCTGCAGTGCCGTTGGATCTGGTGGAGAAATTTATAGCGGAACGATTGCAGGCCTCTACCTGGGGGGCGGATTCAACTGGAGGCTTGAGAAGAGTTCCGATGGAGGATTGAGCTGGGAAGAAATACTTTCTCCCTCCAGGCTTGATCCATGCCGGATTGAAGCCATTGCCGTAAGCAAGGCAAATACTCAACTCATTTACGCCGGGGTGCTCTACTATTCTGGAAGAGAAGGGTCAATCTACAAGAGTACTGATGGAGGAGAATCCTGGAAGAAAGTAATGAAAACGTCAAGGCCTATCAATGCAATTGAAATAAACCCGTTAAATCCTTCTATCGTCTATGCGGGAAGCGGCCATCTCGTAGAACCAACTCTCCCCGGGAATCTCTATAAGAGCGTCGATCGAGGCGAGACCTGGAACCTCACCGGCCTCCAGCAGAAAGTGGTAAACGCCATTGCCCTGGATCCGAATAACCCGGAAATTTTGTACACAGGCACCTTTGCTCCTGAAGACAGCAGTGCTGTTGGTCTTTATAAGAGCATGGATGGAGGT
>JAPLJA010000275.1 GCA_026388815.1 Pseudomonadota bacterium | reverse complement strand
TCTATCTACGCCTCACTCCTCAGGATTTCGGGCGCCTTGCATCTGGACATTTTTGATCAGCCTTACAAAAGTTGCTTTTTCAGCAAACTTTTAGAGTGTGAGGGGAAATTATAACAGAAGAAGGCCTTGTTAGGGTATAATTTTGGATACCTTTTTGAATTGAGGATTACTGGGTGGAATTGAAACTTTATCCGAGATGCATGATTGGCTTCTTTTTTTATGAAGCACTTGTTCGAGTTATGCAACTGTCAAAAATCCAGGCCAGGCACCTTTTTCCATATCAACTGGATTCTTCATTAGATTTTCAACCCCATCCCTTTTCCCGAAAAAGGTATTGACAACACCGAAAATATAGTTAATATATGTGTAGTAATTGTATTCAGTACACATAGGTGAAGTAACATGAAAAGATCACCCGCCCCGCCGAAGGAAAATAATGCCCAAGCGCTTCCCTACCAGACCTATTTAAACCTGCAAAAGATATTGAGATGCCTGGATATCGGCAGGAGCTTTCAGGGGAGACGCCTGCCCATCACCATTACCCAGATGCGGGCACTTTCTCTCTTCAACGAGCGGGAGATAATCACACTCACTGATATCAGCCGATCCCTCGGCATGTCACTCCAGAGCGCTACCAATTTAATCCATCGGCTCGAGATACTGGGATACCTGGAACGGTCCAAGAACAAGGACGACAAACGGGTCTCAGACGTCAGGCTGACAGCGAAGGGGGAAAAGAGGCTCAGCCTGTTCAGAAGCGGCGAGCTCGAGACGGTCGGAACCCGAAACTCGAAACTCGGAACACTACGACGATAAGGAGCAGATCATGAAACAGGTAAAAGGACTTGATTTCTGGGTGAGAAGCTCCATCTGGCTGGAGCTGATCATCCCTGGTTATTTCTTCGGAAAGACCTTCGGTGCGTCTGATGCAAAGTACCGCTTCCTTGACGCCTTCATGTACCCTACAGCCTTTATTAAATTCTGTGGTTATTTCCGGGACCTCCCGGTGGGCCACTACACGGCCCGTTTCCTGGGTGTTTTTTCCGGCGCCCTGCTGGGGGTGCTGTTTGCTCTTCTGATTGGGGTCTTCTACAAGTGGGTCTTGAAAGACTGGGCATACTCCAAGGCAACACGGGTTGGATCACTGGCTTTTATTCTCATTGCCCTCATGACGGGATTTATGTCTGATATGTTCTGTGAGAGTATCGGAATGGGGCTCCGCATTCAGGAGAAGGCTCCGGAGGAACTGGAAGGGAAATACCTTGCCCAGGACTACGGTGCGTTCACCAAGGGAACTAAAATCACCCTCCAGAATGCTCCGCTGCTTGCAGCCTTCGGCAAGGTGAAGACAAACGATCCGGGCAGTGCTCACGGATGGTGGATAGCATCGCTGATCTTCATGTACTCCTGGTTTGGCCTCTATTTCCTCTGCGCCCACCGCCTCTTTAAGAGAAACAAGATTCCGAGGGAGGCATATTTTAAACTGCAGATGATCAACGTAGCAGTAGTTATTATCCTGCTGAGGATGGGTTTTGGTATTTCTGCCTCTGAATATCACTATATTGTAACCCGGTTCCAGTATCTCTACGGAGGGATGTGAGATGATATTGACAGCCTTTACCCGGGAAGATTTCATTCGACACGTGAGGAATATGGCTGGACTGGGGCTTGTTCTCTATATCATGGGACTCCTCACGGGCTTTGTTACGAACTGGGTATGTGTAATGGTTGGTGTGGGTGCATTAACGATTTTCTTTACAGACTATTTCCTGGCACACACACGAGGGGTTTCCTACTTCTGGTTTTTCCTCTTCATCCAGGGTTTGGGCAACTTTCGCCCTTACAAATTCCCCATTGACCAAGAGGCGTGGAAGCTGCAGACCAATGATATCATCCAGTGGTTGGCTGGAGGACACGGCACGTCTCTCTTACCCAAGGCAGACCTGATCATTTCGCTTCCCATAGTCCTCTACACCGGCTACATTGCCCTTCGACTCTTAAAGACACCTCCCGATTCTGTCGCCAGTGCGAAAAAGACTGTTGCGACCAAGCGATGGCGCATTTTCTCTCAGAGTTTCGTTTTAAGCATCTACCTCATCATCTTTGCAAAGGGTATGACAGCTCGGCCGGTAGAAAACCCGGAGTTGCTCTTCTGGGCCTTAGCCATGCTCGTCGGGTCTCTCCTCCTGCCTTTCTTCATCGGACGCTGGTTCTGCGGCTGGATGTGCCCAGTTGGTGCATTGCAAGATGGGATCTTGAAACATTTCAATTTCAGGGGAATCAAGATTACTGAAAGGTTCCGTTCCGTGATCAACCGCATCTATGTGCCGGCCACCATGGTCGCTTTCATTATTGTCATTTACACTTTTGAGCGTGTCTTCCAGCTCGCATCGTCCGCCGAGATGATCCGCTCTCCTGACTGGAAGACCCTCTGGAAGCCGATGGTCTGGACCAAAGTTTTGACCAACGGGATGTTCATTGGCTCCTTCTTTTTTGCCTGGCGGGTATACTGCCGCTACTTCTGCTGGTACATCGGCTACCGCGTGACCCTGGGGCAGCCTGCTCTCTACCGGGTTCCCTTTAAGACTGACCGGTGTCGTATCTGCCCGGATTGCCCTCCTGAACAGCACTGCACCATGGGGTACCAGTTCCAGTCAAAACCGGAGGGTGAAGAGGGACTCTCTATCAGGAGCCTGGGTGAAGTGCCTGCTACCTGCACGCTCTGCTATGAGTGCCGGGATACCTGTCCCCACGGTGTCTTTCGAGGCAAGATCAAGAGGATCAATGTCATCCCTGAACGGTGCGTGGGATGCAGGCTCTGCGAGCTCGCCTGCTCAGGGGAACGCACCGGCGTATTTGATCCTTCCCGATCCAACATTCAGATAGAGACGGAAGGGATCCCGGATATACCGGTCCCCAAGATCAAGGACACCTGTGATGCCTGCAACGGTGACCCCAAATGCATCAAGGTATGCCCTGCCCGGGTGATTATCTGGGACAAGGAAGGGGTGAGGAAAGGAATCAAGGTAAAAAGGCCGGGGAGAATTAAAAAGCTCGTCCGGAAACTCAATCCCTTCTCCAAAGCCCCGGTAACTTGTGACAACCTCTGCGGGGCCTATCCGCAGGGATGTCCCACCTGTGAGATTCTCAAAGGCAAAGAAGAAGAAAACGTCAAAGGAGAAGCCGCATGAGTCGTGCCATGCTCTACAAGGGATACACCCGGAAGATCATCAGGGTCAACCTGACAGAACATAAGATCAGCATTGAGGACCTTCCCAATGGCCAGTTGAGAAAATATCTTGGAGGAGCTGGCCTTGCTGCCCGGATGCTCTACGACGAACTTGCGCCGGGTATCGATCCTCTCTCTCCCGAAAACAAGGTCATCTTTTTAGCCGGCCCCTTAGCGGGAACCATCATACCGGGGGGAAGCCGTATCGGTGCCTACACGAAATCTCCTCTTACTAATGGATTCTTTCACTCCTCCTCCGGCGGGCACTTCGCCGCCGAGCTGAAGTACGCAGGCTACGACGGGGTAGTGATTGAGGGTGCAAGTAAAGACCCTGTCTACCTCTTCGTGCATAACGAGCACGTAGAACTCCGCAATGCATCCAGCATCTGGGGAGAGAGGACTGATGCTGCCCAGCAGTTGCTGAAGGGGGATATCGGCGAAGAGGCGGTCCAGATTGCTGTCATTGGCCCTGCGGGAGAACGCCTGGTCAGATTTGCCAATATCCAGGTCGGCGGCAGGTCTCTGGGCAGGGGAGGAATCGGAGCGGTTCTCGGTTCGAAAAAATTCAAGGCCCTCGCTGTGCGGGGAAAGGGAAAGGTCACCGTGCATGATATGAAGGGAACCCTCGATCTCTCCTATGAGATCATACGGATCATGAGGGAGAATCCTGCCACTGGTCAGATCCTGCCTAAGTATGGAACCCCAGTTTTAGTCAATGCTAACAATGCCCTCGGGGTATTTGGCTCACGCAACTGGCAGAAGGAGACCTTTGAAGGTGCTGAAGGTCTCTCCGCTGAAACCATGAGGGAAAAGATTGTCATCAGGGATAAATCCTGTTTTGCCTGCCCGATTATGTGCGGAAAGTACAGCGAGGTACTGGAAGGTCCTTTCAAAGGAAAGAAGGTAGAGGGACCTGAGTATGAAAACATCTTTGCCCTCGGCTCCATGTGCGGGATTGATTCCATTGAAGCTGTTGCTGCAGCAGAGCGTGAATGTGACGACCTGGGCATGGATGCAATAGAGACCGGCGTCTCCATCGCCTTTGCCACAGAGGCATTTGAAAAGGGGCTGCTGACGCTTGAAGAGACTGAGGGGATAGAGCTCACATTCGGGAAAACAGAACTGCTCCTCCCCCTGGTGCAAAAAATCGGCATGCGGGATGGCAGCCTGGGAAACCTTCTATCTGAAGGAGTGAAGAGGGCTTCGGAGAAGATCGGCAAGGGATCAGAGGCCTTTGCCATGCACAATAAGGGATTGACCTTCGCCGGTCATTCAGCCCGTGGTCTTCCGGGCTTTGCCCTGGGGTATGCTACCGGCCCACGGGGAGGATCGCACCACGACAGTCGTCCGACCGGTGAGAGGACTGGCTTGATCTCCAGGGATACTATTGAAGGCAAGGGACTCTATACGGTAAAGATCAATCACCTCATGATCTTCATGGATTCACTGATTCTCTGTCACCTTCCCGAGATGGTCTGGGGACCTCTTGAGATTAAACAGCTCTTAGTTGAAACGTTAAACAAGGTTACAGGAATGGATTTAACCGTGAAGGAGGCAGAGCTTACCGCCGAACGTATCTGGAATGTGATGCGCGCATTTGCGGTGCGTGAGGGACTCCGGAGGAAAAACGATACCCTCCCCAAGCGGTTCTTGACTGAGCCAATCCCGGACGGACCTTCCAGGGGGATGGTGATTACCGAGGAGATGCTGGAGAAGATGAAGGATGAATACTATGCGGTAAGGGGATGGGACAAGGCAGCCGGAATCCCGACACCCGAAAGGCTCCTGTCTCTTGACCTTCCTGACATAGCCGAGGATATGAAAAAAA
>JAPLJA010000072.1 GCA_026388815.1 Pseudomonadota bacterium | reverse complement strand
ACATAGTTAACTTTATATCTCTCTACCAGCGCTAACAGTCTCCCGGCATCCGGATCATCCTTAATGGATTTTCCAGGATAGAAATTGACTGGCAGATCGTGGAGAAAGACAAAGCGGTAGCGGGAGTGTGCGGCTTCTGACTTGAGGGTTTCTTCCAAAAAGTCCAGGAAATTTGGAAATTCCTTCTTGTTTGTACAGAAACTAATAACAAAGAGAGAACCATTGAATCTGAAAAAGTAATTGGCGGGACCATAGAACTTTTCAAACAACTCTTGAGAATGAGGGAAATCCTTATTGATATCGTGGTTTCCGGGCACAATAAAAATCGGTTTGGAAAAGCCGGTCTCTGATATTTCGCTTATAAAAAATCTGTGCTCATCAAGGGTAGGGTAGTTGACAATATCTCCCAGGTGTACGAGGAAGGATGCTCCGCTCTTCTGAATGCTTTGAAAGAAACTCTCCAGCACCTCATAACCTCCCTTTGAATCTCCCAGGACGAAGAAGGAGTAGGGTTCTCCGGAACTCTCTTTTCCCTTCGTGAACACTTTGGCTGCTTGATTGCCGATGGCGGGAGGCGATTTGGGGTGGATTTTAAGATACCAGTTATAGCAAACTAATCCTAATGCGCCGGTGACCAGTGCTAACAGAAGCAAGAAGTAACGACGATTATTAATTTTCACTATCAAGCTTCGATGACCTTCCGGTAAATCTCCTCCACGCTCCCTCCAAAGGTAGAAAGCGAGAATTCAGACAGGGCTTTCACCCGGGCCCGTGCTCCCATCTCTTTCCTGAGGGCTGGATCTGATACGAGCTTCTCAATCGCCTGAGAAAGATTCTCAGGTGTATCTTCAATGACCAGGCCGTTTATCCCGTCATCGATGATCTCAGGGAGCATCCCCCTCCGGGCTGCGATGACCGGTATCCCCATTGCCATGGCTTCGCGTACAGCCCGGCAGGCGCCGTCAGTTCCGGGGACGAGGAATACCTTGATATCAAAACACCCGAGCGTCTCTGCATAGTCCCTGTCGCGGTAACCGGTGAAAATGACCTGGGGAGAAATCCCCATTTCTTTAACCGGCTTTTTTGCTACTTTCTCAATATGGGTTCCCCTGCCCACGATCATGAATTTGAGGTTGGGCACCTTCTGGATTGTTCGGGAAATGGCATCGAGCAGGATATCGAAACGCCGGTGAGGTTGAACCCTGGCAACGATCCCCACCACAACCTCATCACCTTTAATCCCATAACCTGCCCGGACGCTTTCTGACCGTTTCCCCGGAGTGAACCTCTCTCCATCTACCGGAACCGGAATCTTCCAGATTTTATCTGCAGGGAAATGGAATGTATTGATGAGGGATTTTCTTGCCTTCTCTGAAACACATATTACTCCGTCGGTTCGATGTGAAAAGAGGATCCGGTTTATCCGGTTCTTTTTCAGGTCATCTCCGTCATAACAGCTCCTGATTATTTTGATGCCTTTAAAACTCCGCGAAGAGAATAGGCCGAGAAAGTGGTCATTAGTAAGATGGGTATGAATAATCTGGAACTCATTTCCCTTCAGGAACTGTTTAAGCCTTAAGAGATCAGAGAGATTGTAAAATACATGGAAGTGCTTATTAAGGTGAAAAGAGGTGAGGGGGGTAATGCCCCTTTCGCCCGCCATCTTTACAAGAGATTCTTCAACCCCATGAGGTGGCTTGCCGCAGGCGAAGGTCAGGTCATGTCCCCGGCCTTTAAGGCAGGCAATTGAATGGAGGGCATGCTCTGCCGGGCCGGTCCACTTCCAGTTGCTGAAAAGATGTAGTATTTTCAAATTGTTATAGACTCTTTTTAAAGTTTAACCTGTAAGGCTCTGTGACCTTTGTCCGCCCGATTTCAAGGACATTCCGGTAGATGTTTTTTTTCTGCAGGAGAAGGGGTGTCCTTGCTGCATAGGACCTGAAAAATTTTAATCTGTCTGAGATAGTAATGCAGTCAGCGACAGAGGCATTGACCTGAGCCAGGTTCTTCACCCTCTCCTGATAGGAAAGTTTCTGTCCGAATCGTATCCGGTCGAGATCGATAAAGAAAAATTCCCAGCCCCCATCCTTTTCTTTCACCAGGATGTTATTTGATTTCAGATCTGCCTGATAAATGTCCTGGGCATGGAGTCTCCTGATCTCCCGGGAAAGATACTCGATGAATTTCTTTTTCTTAACTGCTTTTTCAGGTGAAGGAGGCAGGTCAAAATTTTTCAGGATGTAGTCGTTGAGCTCTTCAACGCCATCGAGGTATTCGAGGAGAAGAATACTGCTCTTCAAGATGCCCCCCCTTCTTTCCTCACACAGCGCCAGGGGTTCAGGAGTTGAAAATCCCCTTACTCTCAGGCCGTTTGCCCCGACCCACGATTTCACTGCCCGGCTATTTTTGAAGGAACTGCGGAGGGCGTAAAAGAGGCCGGGGTAGCTGAACTCCTTGATGCATATTGTTTGCTGTCCGCCGTTCCGGGGGATGGTAAGGAGCGATACGGAAGATTTCGGCTGTTCTTTTATGATGCGGATCCTTCCCTCTCCTCGTGCCTTCAGGTACTCCTCAAAGACCGCATTGAAAAAATCTTTCCCGCGTCTCTTCTTTAAGTAAAGGCTTTTCCTGAGACTCTTTTCAGCCATGAACTCACTGCTCGGTATGAGGCATCTTCTGGTGCGGCTTTTCAGGTGAGCCCTTTCGAGCCTTTCGGCATACCTGTCAATCTCGCCTGCGATCATGAGCAGCGGCGGATCACTTTCTTTGAGGTAGGCCTTGAGGAACCGTATCCGGTCAGACCGGGTGGAAGGGAGGGAATTTTTAAGCTGGGCAAGGTCCCGGATGCGGGCGAGGAAAGGGGTGGAGGTCACGGTAGAAAAATCCTTTGTCGTGGATCATCCTGATCTTACTCGCTGCTTCAGGGATGATTGTTTTCTTCCTGTTCAGGTAATCCCGTGAGGATTGATTACGGCAAGACTGGGAAAATGCTTTCAGCGTTTGACAGCCGGGGATATGTTGTGTGACCAGCAGGGAATCTTTGAGTAAGCCACCCTGCCTCTTTATCCCCTTGGCTACAGAGGTAACGGTGGGCAGATGGTACCGCTTAAAGAAGAGGATGTTTCTCCATTCCCGATCAGCCTTAAAGGGCAGAAAGAGGTACTTGAGGGTTTCTCCCCACCCCTTCATCTTGTACCTTTTTACAAAGATTTCGCCGTGGCCCGGTAAGGGAATCACACTGCTCTGCCGGACCATGTTCTCTTTTATGATCTGTGCTTCGGCAGGGAGCTTCTCCGGTATATCGGTAATCTCAGAGATAACATCCTGGTACTCCGGTGCTATGAGCCAGTTCATTCCCTTGCTGGAAAATCGGATATAGTGCTCCACGTTGTTTTTTCTACCCCTTCAGGTTAAAGGAAGGCTTTATGAATTGCTCCCCCTTTTAAGCTCCCATAACTTAGCATATTTTAAGAAGCAGTAAAAGGAGGAGACGAGAGCAATGATCAGTCCCGGGTATCCGTCCAGGAATCCCAGTTTAAAAATGTAGGTTTCGAGAAACTTTATGGGAGGATGAAAGAGGAAGGCGAAGGGATTGAACCGTTTGCCTTCTCTGAACCATTCCCGGGCCACGATGCCCGAAAAACTGTCTACGGTCTTAAGCTGGTCGGAGAGGTCTCTATAGACCGTATGGAGAATATCTCCTTTGAGGTATTGACTCTTTCCGTCCAGAATGAGTTTATCGTGCGGATTTTTCCCTCCCCAGCGGGCTTTCTCTTTCCTGAACAATCTCAGTTTATAGTCAGGGTACCATCCGCCGTGATTGATCCACCTTCCCAGATAATAGGAATGCCGGGGCAGGATGAAGCCGTCGAACGTGTTGCTCGCGGAGGATACCTCGCGGATCACTTCTGCTGTTGCCTGAGGCGAGAGGTATTCATCTGCATCCAGGCAGAGGACCCAGGGGCGGGTTGCCTGTTCTATGGCAAAGTTCTTCTGTTCGATATGACCGGGCCAGGGCCTCTGGAATATCCTGTCCGTATATTCCCTGCAGATGGCAACAGTTTCATCAGTACTGAAAGAATCCACCACAATGATCTCCTCTGCCCATGCCACGGACTCGAGGCACTTGCGTATATTCTCCTCTTCGTTATAGGTGACGATACAGACTGAAAGTTTGGCTTTCTCCATAAGGATAGCCTCTAATGCACCGGTTGAAGGTTGAGAAGCTCTATCGCTGCATCCAGCACCTCTTCAGGTGTTACTGCCTCCATGCACTCCCTTGATGCACAGCGGAACTCCCGGCAGGGACTGCAGGCGAGGTCCTTTCTCACGATGATATTCCGGTTTCTGGGGGAGGGAGCATTGACCCGGTGGTCAGTGGGCCCGAAGAGAGCAACAACGGGCGTTCTTACGGCAGCGGCAATATGCATGGGACCGGTATCGCTCCCGATGTAGAGGCTGCACCTCCGGAAGATCTCTGCCAGCTGCCTGAGGTTCTCAGTCTCGCAGGCAATCAGGGGAGCATGTTTCATCTGCCGGGCTATCTTCTCGACGGTTAAACGCTCGTCCAGACCCCAGGTGAGAATGACCCAGACATGGTATTTCTCAATCAGGGTGTCAGCTACCTTGGCATACCGTTCTTCATCCCATCGCTTATAGGGCGTGTCCGGACTGGTCCCGGGATGGAGGGCGACGAGCGGCCGATGGTTTCCGGCCATGTGCTGCATGAAGAAGGCTTCGATCTTTCTCCGGTCGTCTTCACTGGCCGGGATTATTGGATCAGGTTCAGCGGTCCTGATGCCCAGGGCTGAAATCAGCGCCAGGTTTTTTTCAATCCGGTTTAACCTTTTGTCTTTCGGATTAACATGGTAATTATTGAAGATGTAATTTAACTCCTTGCAGAATCCACGACTGAATCCGACTCGATGAGTGGCCCCGGAGAGAAAGGAGATGAGCCCGCTCTTGAGTATCCCGTGGAAATCTAATACGAGGTCGAATGTCATTCTCCTCAGTTCTCTGATGAACCGCAGTGGGTCAATGAGTGTGGGCAGGAAGGTGAAGGGATGAATGAATCCTTTGACCAACTTTTTCCTGGGGAAGAGGATTATCCGGTCAAGGTCCGGATTGCCCTCCAGTATCCCCTTCGCTTTCTCCTCCACCAGCCAGGCAATATACGCAGAAGGGAATCTTTCCCTGAGTGACCCCAGGGCAGGCAGGGTCCTCACTACGTCGCCTACGGAACCTAACCTGATGATAAGTATTTTAGACGGCTGATAATTCATGATAATGTATAACTATACTACCCACGAGGGATTTTTTTCAAGACCATTTATGATAGAGTACAAATGCTTGACAGGCAAATCAGTCAAATGGTAAAAAGAAGTA
>JAPLJA010000273.1 GCA_026388815.1 Pseudomonadota bacterium | reverse complement strand
GATCTCCTACTCATGGAAATAGAGAAAACATCTCGAGTCACTCTTGATTTCCACAACGTCAACATGAAAAACGTTTCTAATATTTTCCTCTGAAAATGCCTCGGAAGGCAACCCGGAGTAAAATATTTCTCCCTTATCAATAATAGAGATTGTATCACAGTATCGCCTGGCAAGGTTCAAATCGTGGATACTCACCAGGATGGTTTTACCCTCTTTTGTTAATTTAACCAATAAGTCCATGATCGTCAGGGTATGTTTTATGTCGAGCTCGGAGACGGGTTCATCCAGCAAAATGAGTGATGCCTCCGTGGCAAGTGCCCTGGCGATTATCGCCAGTTGACCCTCTCCTCCTGATAGCTCATTGATATTCCGATCCTTCAATTCATAGGTATGGGTCTCTTTGAGCGCCCAATCGACGATTTCCCGCTCCTTCCTCTTCAGCCCTTCGAAACGCCCGAGGTGAGGGTTTCGCCCCATGGCAACTATGTCGTAAACCGAGATCGGGAAATTGATCGTTGTATTCTGTGGCACCATGGTAACGAGTCTGCTGAGTTCCTTCCTCGCTATTGATCTATAGTCCTTCCCATTGATAAAGATCGTACCTTCCTGCGGCTCCCAAACCCTGGAAATATTCTTAAGCATGGTGGACTTTCCGGAGCCATTGGGACCAATGATACCATGAATTTTACAGGGTGCGAAGTGGGTGGAAATGCCGTTGAGGATCTTTTTTTCATCGATGGAGAAGTGAAGGTTCTCTAACCTGAGCATGGTCTTGGGTTTTCTTACCGTTTCAAGAACACAACTTAAATCTATACGCTAGGGGAAGGATAAATTTAGATACCATCACACAGAAAAGTCCAAAGTAAACAGTAGCTGTCATCACGGGGGTTGTAAGGTTAGGAGTAGAGAAGGTTGTGATGCCCAATGCGCCCCATAAGAATATCTGTCCCAGAATGAGCTGGAAGTTCTGTGAGGTAACATAGATTACCCAGAAGTTGTGGGATAGCTTTACCATGTCCCCCAATCGTATCTTGATCTCGATAATCTTAAACCACGTCCGTCCCTCTACGATCTGAGATGAACCATCGCAGATGTGGTACAAAAGGTAGAAAGCAATGATGAGGTAAGACTTAAAGGAAATTCCATAGAAAAAGTGTTTAAAAACAGGCGGGAAACAGAGGAGCAGGAAAATCCCCCCCAGGGACTCGCCGATGCCGATTCCTACGAGAGCCTTTATCAACTGGGAAATCTGGTTCTTGATCTCCCGAAAAGACTCGAGGTGATCTATAAAGCCTGATGTATAGGTACTGCTGATGATCGTAATACCTGGATAGGCGTACTTAACCATGACGCCCAAAACTGCTGCCACTTTCAGCTCTTCTTCAGCCATGGAAAACATGGTATACAGGATAACCCCATCGAGGATATTCCTGCCAATGGTATAAAAGATATTGCCGAATTCACCGTAACGGTAGAATGGCACCTCTTTCAGGGCCAGGATATACAGTTTTACTTTTTGGGGTAAAGTCGGGGTTTTATGCTCATATCCAGATGCCAGTCGGTGCTTGTCCATTGAAACAGCTCTACCGAAGTCTCTGATTAACGGAAGATTAGATTAGAGTATAATAATAAGCAACTATAAAAACCATTTAAATATTCCCAAGTTATAAATAAATAGATTATCTCATTTTTAGGACTTAAATCCAAGAAAAAAGAATAAAAAGGCAAGTCAGCTTATTTTTTAAGTGCAAAAAAATGTAGCCGTCTGTTTTATGATTCAGCTGGAAAGCAGAATTAAGGGAAAAAACTAAAAGGGCACAAGATTGTGCCCTTTTAGTTGAACGATTAAACTTTCCTGAGTTTAATGTATCATCTACATCTTCACCATCTCTTTGAGAAGCCTGACTGTATCTTTGGCTGCAGCTTCAGGCATCATTGATGTATTGGAGATGTTGCAAACAACCTTGCTAATGTCGTGGTCACACTTCTTCTCAGCCCATACCTTTGACTTTGGAGCACTCAGGTAGACTGAGAAACTGTGATGCTCAGTTCCCGGTCTCTCACCGATTATATGCAGAATGGCTTTCGGCTTGCTGGGATCAGATTTTCCGAAGAGCTCATTACCGATGGCATAACCAGCACGGACTCTACCGTTCTTTACTACAACAATCTTTTCATCCGTGGTGAAGCCGGCATCCTTTAAATCCTTCTTCAGTTCTTTCAGGAATGGTTCAAGGTGTCCTGGGTCCATGATTGCATTACCGCTCAAGCCATCAGAAATTACAATCTGGACATCAGGATCTTTTCCTGCCCATGAGTCTCTGAGTTTATCCAGGGTGGCTACCGCCTGTTCGCTCAGAACTTCACCGCTGGCTGGATGGGCAACATAGTCCTCACGATCCTTGGACTTGGTGGCTATCTGTACAGGATTGGGGATGGTCTTAATAAATTCAGGAGTGAACTCAGACCACAGGCATTTCTTGGCATCTTCATAGAGACCGTAGAGTCTCTTTTTCAGTGTCGGGTTCAGATCCCACACATTAGCACCGTGGCCAATGGCCAGGTCAACGCCTCTGGCCTGAACTGCATCGACGTGCTTCTTGCCTTCAGCATAGATCTCATCTTTGGAACGTTTATCACCCTTGGCTAAGCAGTACTGATAATACACCCAGATGGGATCTCCCACATGCTCGGTATAATTATCTTTCGCATCGACTATTTTGATTCTCTTGTAGAAATCCCACATGGCATCGTTGACCTTGTAGCCGAATTTCGCTCTTAGACGTACATGATCCTGATAGCCGGTAGTAAGGTAGCTCAGCATGGGGTCGTTCTTGGTAGGAAGGGCCATCAGGTAAGCAGGGTTGGCCGGCATGACCTGATCGATGCACCACTCAAGATCATCCAGAGTGACAGGCATATGCAGGGTCGAGCAAATATCAAGGCCGGCAGTCATTCCGTTGAGTTTACCCATGAGTATATCCTCCAGACAGCATCTCACCAATTGCTCACGGGTCTTGAAAATCTCGGGACCGATAAAGCCAGCCACATCGTTAAAGTGAGTCCAGGCACCTTTGGGCTGGACCTTTGCCAGCTCCTTCTTCAGGCCCCGGGCAAACCCGTACTTTCGAGACTCGAGTACAGCCATATCCACGCCCTCGGCTCCTCCGTTGCTATAATCAGCGCCCTGACCGGTCTCATAGTAGAGCCCGTATTTCGTGCCTTTACGAGACTTGGCATGGTCTATCATCTTTTCAACGGAAACATCAAATGTCTTGTTAGCAACATCAGTACCGGCAAGGCTCTGGAACATGAAATTAACCAGTTCGGGATTCTCATTGAAAACCGTGCGTTGCACATCGACATGGGAGAGGACGCACCAGGGCATGACATCCTCAAGCTTGAAGGTATGGATCACATCCGCAAGGGCTGCCTCAATTTTTGCACAGCTCTCCTTTGAGCCATCTACCGGGTTCGTCCCGAGCACGATATCGCCGGTGGCAAAGGCGAACGCATCAAAGGTCTGCCAGACGATATCCTCAGTATTGTCAGTAGGTGAATTGGGCTGAATCCGGGCGCCCATATAGCCTTTTGCCCCGAGCTTGCTTCCTGGCAGGGGGTTAAAAATCTTTGAACCGATGGCTATCAGTTCCTTATTGCTCATGAGCTTGGGTACGCAGCCGATCACTTCGCTGTTCAAGCCCCACATAATTCCTTTGATCTCTGCCTCGGTCTTGGTGAGCAGGAAATTCTTCAGTTCCCCCATGGTCCAGTTTTTTACCTTTTCATACTGCGCTTTATCAGTGGTCTCCCAGATGAACTTCTGCACGCTGTCCACAAGCAACGGGTGTTCGTGCAGATCTTTAATCTTCGTGTTGACTAAAAGTTTCCGGGCATTTTCCCGGCTTACCTCATCATCAGCAGCAACGCCGAGGATTTCGTCACCCTCTTTAAAGGCATTTGCAGCGCCGATTACTTTTTTATAAAGTTCCTGATCGAATTGTCCCTTTACCCGCTGGATGTATTTAAAGACATCCTCGCCGGGTTTTACATCCTTGATGGCGATGGCACTGCAGTACGTGCTCGCGAAAAGAATTCCCAGAAAAACAACACCTATCACAAACAGAATTCTTTTCATACTGGTTCCCCCTTTCTCAGTAAAAGTTATTTTAAACCTAATTACCTCGTTTCATTCCCCTCATCAATGTGTAGCTTCTATCAACCTGCCTACCATTAAAAAGCTACTTTAAAGACCAAACCTCCATAGAGAAATCTCGATGCATCACCGCTAAAACTGCATGCTTCGAGTTCCTGCTTTGCGTTGTTACTCAGCGGAGCTGAATATTGGATGGTGGGAGAGAGCGTGAAATACTTGTTCAACGGGATATTGAGAGCCATCCAGAGGTTGGCATCGTGCATGGCAGAATATGCGGTTTTCTCGTAGTTTGCTTCCCGGTCATAATAGCTGATCCAGGTACCGACATCAATCGTCCAGTCTTGCGCCCATGAACACTTCACAGGGAACGGGAAATTCTGGGACAGGCCAAAGTTGAAGTACCATTCCTCTCCGTCCTCGATCTGTCTCCATACGCTGAACGTGGGATTGGCAAACATGGAGTACGAGAGGATCAGGTAGATTTCTTCGTTATCACCGGTTCCGGGATGATAGGTTTTCGTTGTTACTAACCTTCCCCTTCTATAGATATTCGTTTCGTAGGTGACATTATCAGCGTTTGTATCATAGTAGATGTAGCCGATGGTGTAGTTTACATTCTTAAATTTGTCCCACATACTCCCTAAGCGAGGTATATTCCCTAAGTTGTTGCTGTAGGTGAATACGAAATCTGTTTCCCACCACTCTTTGTGGTCAGTCCCTTCATAGTGAGTGTCATAGTCACCCCATACGTTCAGGCCAAAACCTTTGTATGATATGGTGATCGAGGGAAACATGACTAGGCTGTCCTTGCTCAGCTCGTAACCACGCCAGATATACTGGGAAAAAAAGGTATAAGAAGCTGAGAGTGTGGGCCTTGCCTCTTCCTCCTGTTCCGTGGCAGGAGCTTGGGCTAACGCAACGGTAACTATTGAAAACCCAAACAGGACCACAAAAACCAAAACTGAACATATAACTGCTTTTTTAATTCTCACCATTCTTCTTCCTCCTCTTTTTGGTTTATAAACGGTTCTTCGATTTAATAGCTGTCTGGTAATCACGTTACTTATCCTTTACAGGAGTTGCACGTTAATTACCACCCCTCCCATGATGCAGGCCTCAATAGAAGAGTTCCCTCAGTAATTACGTGCATATCTTAATTACAACAAAAATCAAATGTCAAGGAAAAATTACAGATAAAATCTTCTGCAAAAAATCAAGTTTTGATGCTTTTTATCAGTCTTCCTTAGAATGGACTCACCTGGGGAAAAGTTATTGAACGAAGTCGTAACTATTATTGCAAAAAAAGGGGCTGCAATTCTCTTATTGCAACCCCCAGAAACAGTATCCGATCAATGAAGAGATGAAAGGCTAACCTTCCTGTTCAACCTCTTCTTCTACTTCGATAAGACTTAAAGCATCACTCGTGCACCACTTGACACAGCAGGGATCGGGTGGCTCACCACACAGATCACACTTCAAAGGAACCTCCGTGCCTGGTTCAAAAAAGTAAGGTTTTTCCGGACAGGCTGCCCGACAGAGCATGCATAAGTTAAACCTCTGTCCGCTAATGATTGCATAGTTTCTGGCAGTACATTTGGCATCAGTATACGGTCCGGCGATGACAGGGAAATTCCATCCATTGTCCATATCCATACAAACCTTGATGCGGGATTGATAAGGATTTACGGTATTCTTGTCAGTGTGCGCCAGAGAACATGCGGTCTCACAATGACGACACCCCGTACACTTATCAAAATCTATCTGGATTTTTTTTACCATTGCCTTCATAATACCCTCCCTCACCTATTGGTATTTTTCTTTTAAACGGGATCGCTCTTATTTCAATCCCAACTCTGCCAGCTTTTCAGGGGTTGGAACACCATTCTTGTCCCACCCTCTCAACTGATAGTACTCTGGCAACATCACGTCAAGCTTGCATACCATACCTTTAACCGGACCTTCTGGCATGGGCTCCTTTAAAAACCTCGGGGGCAGAGTGTCATCCGCTTTGGTAAGACCTGCTTTAAGATTGAACAAACGCTCTAAATTCCAGATTCTCTCCCCTGCTAAAAGCATACTTTCAGTGGTGTAATCAGCACCGGTAGCTACTTCCAGCAAGGGCACTAAATCATCTGGTCCAAATCCTTCTGCCAGGCTTACGAACAGACAGAGTCCGGCTGAATCAATTACCGCTGTTATATCCTGGAAAGCCTTTAATACCTCAGGTTTTTCCTTCGTGGTAAAGGGGTCCCGTTTTTTATTGACCCCTAAAATCTCAGTGGCGATGAGATAACTCCGTACGTGACAGGCACCCCGGTTAGAGGTAGCGTAGCTGAGACCCATCCCCTGAACCCCACGAGGGTCGTAGGCAGGAAGGCCCTGCTTCTTTACCCCCATAAAGAGTTCAGGGTGACCGTATTTTTCACCCACTGCATATCCCCCTTCGGATAAAAGGTCCCCGATACCCTCACGTTTCCCCATCATTTCGACAAGCTTCACCAGCGCCTCAGCATTTCCGAAATTTGCTTTAAATCCAATATCTTTCTCTGGCAGGTACCCTTTCTCGAACAGCTCCATAGTACAGGCTACAATATTAGCTGCATCGATGGTATCCAACCCCAGCTCGTTGCAGAGATAGTTTGCCTTGGTTACTGCAGCAAGGTTGTCGACCCCGCACGACGCACCAAAGAGTGCAACCGTTTCATATTCAGGACCTTCGCCTTTCCCTTCAAACCTCGGGTCATGGATTTCAGTTACCCTGCCGCAGGCCATAGGACAGGCAAAGCAGCCCCTCTTCCTTTTTAAAATAGTGTCGGCAATCGTTTCTCCACTGATCTTCTCCGCCCCTTCAAACCTGCCAGTCTGGAAGTTCCTCGTACAGAGGATACCGCTCTCATTGATGATATTCACTAACACAGCGGTTCCAAAGAGAGGCAATGCCTGGGAAGTTACCTTGGCTGCGGCTGATCTGTTCTTCTCGATGCTATCACGGATGATCTCCCGGTATTTATCACGATCGGTTACCGTGATCCCTTTGGTTCCCTTCACTGCTATTGCCTTCAGATTTTTTGATCCCATGACTGCCCCGACCCCGGAACGGCCGGCTGCCCGGGCCTTGTCATTGATGATACATGCTACGCGGGACAGCTTTTCACCGGCAGGACCGATACTGGCGATGCGGAACTGCTCGCCCTTCCACGGTTTCCCTATCTCATCCCGGATGATATCTTCCGTCTCATGGGTGGTTTTCCCCCACAGGTGGGCTGCTGACCGGATTTCTACCGTATCGTCACTTACGAACAGATACACCGGCTCCGGGGCTTTGCCTTCAAAAATAATCATATCGTATCCGGCATATTTGAGTTCCGGACCGAAATAGCCTCCAGAATTTGAACAGGCAATGCAGTTCGTCAAGGGTGACTTGGTAATTACCATATACCGGGATCCGGCTATAGCCCCTGTGCCGGTCAGGGGACCGGTAGCAAAAATCAGTTTGTTATCGGGACTCAACGGGTCAATGGCAGGATCAATTTCATCATACAGCATCCTGGTCGCAAGGCCTCTTCCCCCGATGTAATCTTTTGCTAAATCCTCATCTAAATCTTCAACGGCAAAACTTTCATTCGTCAAATCTACTCGTAAAATCTTACCAACCCAACCGTTCATGTTTGGACCTCCTTTCCCTCCTATTAATGCTGTCTCTTTTTAGGGTATGTAATGAGGCTAATCTTTCCTCCCCCACGTTACATTCTGATATTCACGGTATGGTTTTGTCAATAGAAATTAATACTCTGGCAGGTTCTTTAAGGTAGCATAGGCAAAAACCGGGCCGTCCTTGCATACATAAAGACTGCCCACATTGCACCTTCCACATTTCCCGATGCCACACTTCATCCTGTTTTCCAGAGTAGTAAAGATCTGCGTATCAGAGAATCCCAGTGCGAGGAGATTTTTTATCACATACTTTATCATTACCACCGGACCGCACGTGATAGCGATGGCGTTTTCCGGGAAGGGTTTGACCTGCATGAGGTTTGTAGGTACAAACCCGACAAACCGTGTCCAGTCCGGTTCTCCGACGTCTATGGAAAGATGGATCTTCACATCGTCACGTTTTTCCAGCTCAAGAATCTCCTGCTTAAAACAGAGATCCTGTGAAGTCCGAGCACCATAGATAACATCCAGCCTGCCGAAGTCATTCCTGTTGTCCAGGATATACTGGATGATCGGGCGCAGGGGTGCTTGTCCGATTCCACCGCCGACCGTTATGATGTTTTTCCCCTTCCAGTCATGAACCGGAAACCCGTTGCCATACGGTCCCCGTATGGTGATGGTATCGCCTGCTTCGCATGCGTGTAAGGCTGAGGTAACCTTCCCCAGTCTCATAATGCTGAATTCCAGGTATCCTTTTTTTGTGGGTGATGAAGCAATGGAGATCATGCTCTCCCCGATGCCCAGAATACCCACCATGGAGCACTGTCCCGGCTGATGGTTGAAGTCACGCCCATCAGTCAGTGCCACCTTGAACGTTTTGATTGGTCTCTGCCCTGAGGCTTCTTCCCGAATGTCTACAATCTTCGCTGTTTCAGGGATATAGGGATTATTCATGCCAAGCTCTTGATGGTTGAGAGGTTTTCAATAAGGTCAACATTAAAGGGACAGAGAGAGATACACCTGCCGCATCCAACACAGCCAAATGTCCCGAAGTTATCTACGTTGAACTTGAATTTATGGTAGATTCTGTTTCTCAGCCTTTCGGCTCTGGTCGGTCTCGGGTTATGGCCTGAAGCATGCAAGGTATATTCTGCAAACATGCATGAGTCCCAGTTCCTGACCCGCCTGCCCTTCCTGAGCGTCGTCTCGTCTTGCATGTCAAAACAGTAGCAGGTAGGACAGGTATAGGTACAGATCCCACATGCCGTGCACTTTGAAGCCATCTGCTTCCAGACAGGGTGCTCAAAAATCCCGTTCAGTTTTTCCGTTATTCCCTCAAGATCAACCTTTCTCTTTATGGCGCCTTCAGACCGTTTTGCCAGATCTTCCCTCTGCTTGCCATCTTCCGCTGAAGCAGGAGTAAAAACTGAAGCTGTCTTTTCAACGATCTCCTTCCCTTTCTCGGAGAGGACTTCAACGAAGAACCTGCCGTCAAGCTCTGTGAGGATGAGATCAAGACCCTCCTGCGAAAAGGGGTTCCCCCCCAATGAGGTGCAGAAGCAGTTTGCAAATGGTTCCCTGCAGGCAATGCCAACCAGTACCGTCCTCTGTCTCCGGTTAAGGTAATAGGGGTCCGGCATGGTTCCTTCAAACACCGGGTCCATAATACGAAAGCTTCGTGCGTCACAGGGACGGATACCAAAGATGATGTTTTCTTTCGATCCCTCCTTGCTTGCATCGTTCAGGATTCCACTCTGATCGAAGGAAAAGAGCTCTTCGCTTTGAGGGAAGATCGATCTTTTTGCAAGGCTTGCCTGATGTTCAAGGTCTACAGGGGTGTTCTTAGGGTCTTTGATCACTTCGAAGAGGGTGACTGTGTCCCTCTGGACAGGTGCCCACAGGGTATATTCATAGAGAAGCGACAGAAAATCTGTCAATCTGTCTTTTTGTAAAATAAGAGCACTCATGAAAAATCCTATAGAATAAAATCTTCCCGGTCTTCTACGTGAAACGTGGTCATCGGCGATTTTGATTCTGCATCCTTGCCTGCCTCATAGCTAAAGAGGTCGTTCACGTCCTTTTCCAGCTTGCGGTTCAGCTTCATGAGAGGAATGTCCATGGGGCAGGCACGCTCACACTCACCACAACTGACGCACCTCCCTGCAAGGTGGAAGGCACGGGAGACATGAAACATGAGATTTTCAGACGTATCATTCGAGCGTTTCACCCACTGAGGATCAAGCCGGTCCAGAATGCAGACGTTAGAATAACAGAGAGGGCAGGCATTTCTGCAGGCATAGCAGCGGATGCACCGGCTAAACTGGTCAAGCCAGAACTGTAACCTCTCCTCCAGCGGCTTCTCTTCCCATGACGTTATGTCATCATAATTGGCCTGACGAGGAGCCACCTTGTCACCTGCCAGCTTGTCATAGATGAGCGGGTTGGGGTACCGACAGACCTTGCAGGCGTCAGCCAGCAGCTCTTCTTTGGAAATTTCATGGGATTGATCCCCGATGGCAATGATGTATTTCCCATTCTCTTCCCTTACCTCTGCAGGTTCTGTCACAGAAGGGAACCGGGCTTCAATCTTTCTGCGATCAATTACCCCCTCACAGGGAATACCGATAATATAAAGTCTATCACGGGGTATCCCTTTCTCTGCAAGGAGCTGATTGATCGCCCGCGAATCACACCCTCGGGCGAGGAGAGCGACTTTTGAAGCTTTCTGCTTCTCCTCCCCCGGCAGAGGGAGTACTTCTTCAAGGGTAAGGTATGGAGCGAGGCTCACCTGGCAGAGAGGGGAAAAGATGAGCCGCTCTACCTCTTCTTTTGTCTGAAAGAAAGCAGGGGAAACCCTGAAACCGTAGCTCCCCTTCTGGTATCCGATGAGGTATTTCACATCTTTGCGGCCGAGGGCTCTCGACGCCTCATCCCTGATCTTCTGGATGTTCATATGGCCTCTCTCGTGAACGATTGCTGGGGACCAATCTTCTTTATATCCTCTGTGACGGTGGTAACCACATCTGCAAACTTCTTCCCCTCTGAAGCTGACACCCAGCTCATCCTCAGCCTCAGGGGGTTAATGCCGATAAACCCGAGGAGGTTCCGCATTAACATAAACCTCCTGCGAGCAAGGTAGTTCCCCTTCAGGTAATGGCATTCTCCCGGATGGCAGCCTGAAATGAGCACCCCATCGGCACCCTGCCTCAGGGCCTGTACCACGAAGAGAGGATTCATCCTCCCTGTGCACATCACCCGGATCACCTTCACATTGGGAGGGTAATGAATGCGGCTGGTCCCCGTAAGGTCCGCTCCTGCATACGAGCACCAGTTACAGAGAAATGCTACTATGTTCGGCTCAAATTCACTCATAGCGTTCACCCAATGCTGCAATCATGGAGAGGAGCTGCTCATCGTTAAACGACTTCTGCTGCATGACACCGCAGAGACAGGCTGCCACGCACGTGCCACATCCCTTGCAGATGACTTCATTCACCGACGCTACCTGTACCAGCTGCCCTGCCCGCTCGATCGTTTTCAGTTCAATCGCTTCATAAGGGCAGGCCTCAACGCACAGTGCGCATCCGCGACAGGCACGTTCGTCCACGTAGGATACGATGGCTTCTGTTCTCACCTTCCCCTGGGAGAGGGGGATGCTTGCCCGTGCTGCTGCCCCGCTCGCCTGAGCAACCGTATCCGGAATATCCTTGGGGCCTTGGCAGCAGCCGGCAAGAAATATTCCGTCGCTCGCTGTATCAACAGGCCTCAACTTGGGATGCGCCTCGAGGAAAAACCTGTCTGCCGACTGAGACAGCTTCAATATTTGAGCGACGGCAGCAGTGTCCTGTCTGGGGACCATCCCCACTGCCAGGACAACGAGGTCTGCTTCTACCTCGATAGGCTGACCCATCAGGGTGTCCTCTGCCCTCACGATGAGCCGGCCTTTTCTCTTAAAGACTTCAGCGACATTCCCCCGCCGGTACATGACACCTTCCTGTTTTACCCGGTCGTAAAACTCTTCAAACCCTTTCCCGAACGCCCTCACATCCATGTAGAAGATGGTAATATTCGCATCAGGTATCTTTTCGCGTACGAGGTGGGCCTGTTTAGCCGTATACATGCAGCAGACCCTTGAGCAGTATTCATTCCCGACAGCTTTATCTCTCGACCCCACACACTGGATGAAAACAACATCCTTCGGTTTTTTCCCATGTATCAGGAGTTCGCCCAGGTTTGGACCGGAGGCAGAAGATAATCGTTCAAATTCCAGGCCGGTGATCACGTTGGGATACAGCCCGTACCCCAATTCTGGTTTCAGGGTTGGGTCAAAGGTGTCAAAGCCGGTAGCGACAATGATCGTCCCGACGTTGACTTGGATCAGTTGTTCTTTCTGTTTGAGATCGATTGCCTTCAACTCTTTGCATACTGGATCGCACTGCTTACACTCTCTCTTCAAAGTGTAACGGCAGTGTTTAGGGTCAATCACATAACAGGCAGGGACGGCCTGGGGAAAGGGGATGTACAGGCACTTCATTTTTGATAAATTCATGTTAAAGGGGTCGGGCATTTCTACTGGGCAGTAGGGTACACATAGACCACAGGCATTACACTTCTCTTCGATAATGTACCGGGGCTTCTTCTTAATGGTTACCTTGAAGTTGCCAATGTATCCTTTCACGTCCACAACTTCAGAGTAGGTATGGAGTTCGATGTTCGGGTGGTTGCCCACATCCGACATCTTCGGTGTCAGGATACACGCTGAACAATCGAGGGTGGGAAAGGTTTTGTCAAGCTGCATCATATGCCCGCCGATACTCGGCTCTTTTTCTACGAGGTACACCTTAAATCCGATATCGGCAATATCAAGGGCTGCCTGGATACCTGCAATGCCACCACCTATGACGAGTGCTGTCGGTGTCACATCAACCTCTTTTTCCTCAAGAGGCTCAAGCAAATTGGCTTTTGCTACCGACGCCGCAAGGATTCCCTCTGCCTTCCGGGTTGCCTTGTGCGCATCTTTATGAACCCAGCTGCAGTGCTCACGGATATTGGCCATCTCGAGGCAGTAGGGGTTGAGACCGGCGCTCCTCAAGACTTTCCGGAAGGTAGGCTCGTGCATCCGGGGTGAGCAGGACGCCACGACGATCCGGTTCAGGCTATTCTCCTCAATATCTTTCTTAATCAGTTCCTGGCCGGGATCAGAGCAGAGGTAGATATAGTTTTTGGCAACGGAAACATGAGGCAGGGTTAATGCAAACCGGGTAAGTTTATCCACATCAACGGTAGATTTGATATTCACCCCACAGTGGCAGATATAAACGCCGACTTTTATCTTTCCCATTCCTCTTCCTTATTCAATAACCTGAGTAACGATCTCCATTATGTCGAGAACCTGGATCCGGTCTTCGTACCCCCCGCCTTTCACTGCATCCTCAAGGGTTAACAGGCAGAACGGGCATGCCACTGCCAGGATATCTGCCCCCAGTTCCAGTGCCTCGTTCACCCGGATAGTGGCGGTTCGTTCTTTTGCCTCGAAGGCTTCAATCCACATCCTTCCGCCGCCCCCTTCGCAGCAGAGTGCCCTTTCCCGGGCCCTGTCCATTTCGATGAAGGTGAGGCCGGGGATGCTCATAAGGATGGCTCTCGGTTCTTCAAAGATCTGGTTCTGCCTCCCCAGGAAGCAGGGATCGTGGTACGTTACTGTTTTCTCCAGTTTCCGGGAAAACTTCAGTTTTTTCTTCTTGATGAGATCAGAGACTACCTGGGTATAGTGCTTTACGTCGATCGCAAGCTCTTTATACTCATTCTTAAATGTGTTGTAGCAGTGAGGGGAGGTGGTTATGATCTGCTTGATGGGAAACTGGCCGAACATTCCAAGGTTCATCTCCTTCAGGGCATCAAAGGACCAGATATCTCCCATGCGGCGGATTTCATTCCCGCAGCAGACTTCATCATTCCCCAGAGTCCCAAAGTTGACCCCCGCCTTCTGGAATGTTTTCGTCAGGGCCCGGGCTATCTTCTGCAGCCTGGGGTCAAAAGCCGTCGTGCAGCATACATAGTAGAGAACCTCTGCATCTGCAATACTCTTTATGTCCAGCCCTTCCGCCCACTCAGACCTCTTTTCCTGCCCGATGTTCCATGGGTTCCCACGGACTGAGATACTCTTCAAGACATCCCGTACCTTAGGGGGTAAATGACCGTCCTCCACGAGAACACTTCGCATGCTGATGATGAGATCCAAAGGATCAACCTTCTTGGGACAGCGTTTAACGCAGGTAGTACAGGTGCTGCAATCCCATATCATTTCCTTCTGATAGGCAATCTCCTCCCCTTTTGAATTGAGGGTCTCATAGAGAAGCCGCCTGATGTTGAAGTGGGGGGATATGACTGAGATGGGGCAGCCCCCGGTACATTTTCCGCACTGGATGCAGGGAAATAAAGGCTCTCTCAGGATATTTGCTAATCGTTCTGACTCTGTTGACATATATACGGCTCCCCCCATTCCCGAAGGGAACAGAGGGGAAATCTGGAGCAAATTACCTCAAATACATTACATACCCAATAAATATATTGACGTTTTTTTAATGTAAAATCAACCAAAAGTAAAGTGAAAAATTTTCACCTTGAGTGCTTTTCATTGACTGCTGTATTTGTATGCAGTATATTTTTTCTGCTGATCAGAACGGTATTCATGACAGAAAAACATTCTTTGCCCGGTAAAAGGCCAACTAGGATGCTGAGAAACCAGCAGGCTATTCTGGACCATATTATTCAGTCAGGGGCAATTCACTGTCAGTTCATCCCCGCTCAGCTTCTCATGCCTGAAGAGCGGATAAGGAGTTACTGTTATCAGAATATCTGCGGAAATTATCATAAGCACTTAACCTGCCCCCCATATACCGGTACGATCGCAGAAATAACGGGGAAGCTCAAGCCATTCCGCACAGGAATCCTGATCCAGTATTCCGAGCATATCGATGTCCGGAATGATCCGGAGAGCTTGAAGAGGACAAAACTCAAGCTCCACCGCATCGTACTTGAGACAGAACGGTACCTGAAAGAAGAAATGAAATGTGAACACATCTGGGGTATGATTGGTGGCCGGTGCGACCTGTGCGATGAATGTGCCGGCTTCAGCGGCAATCCATGTGTTCATCCTGATACGGCGAGGGTTTCCATGGAAGCGGTAGCGATAGACGTGGTGAGCCTGCTCAAGAGGTTGCACCTGGACGCTGAATTCCATGATGACATGATAACCTGGACCGGCATCGTCCTCACCGATGAGGAAATCCGCTGATAAGAAATAAATTGACTTGATTACTCTGCAAAAAGCAGATAGAAAGAATAGGTTGAAAACTGAGAGGGAGAATGCTCTATGCACAAAGGAATCATGAAGTCAGGGTATATGATACTCATGGTAAGCCTGCTTTTTGGCTGTTCTACGATTGAGATCCGTTCTCCTATCGTATTAAAGAAACCAAAGCCGGAAGAGCCACCTGTTTCATCCCAAACAGCAACTGTTGCTACCGCCCCCAGAGACTCTGCCATGGGGGAACAAACACCGGCAGTCCCCTCCCTACCCCCTCAGAGCAGAGAAGGAGCGGCGAAAGAAGAACCTGCTCCCGCAACACCTGGCATCACTGAAAAACCCCCCTCCCAGGAATATGAGAGCAGCATTACTTCTCCTGCCAGCATTCCCCTCCTTTCACAGCAAGACCTAACAGACTACAGGTTCTCGGTCCTGGGAAGGGTTGAGGCAAACAGTCCCTCAAAGGAGGGGTTTACCCAGGAAAAAGCGCTCCAGAATCTTAAGGTAGAGGCATACAAACGGTATGGCAACCTCGCACAGGGGATAATCAACATTGATTACAAACGAGTAGGTACACCCCTTTTGGCTAAGAAAGGCCTGTGTGCAGGGGCCTCCGCTGACGTAATAACCCTGGTCAAAAAGGGAACCCCCGAGCAAGAAGGAGCAGGAACAACCCCAACCGTTCCCAGTACACCCGGAGGCATATCGACTCAGCAAGCAGCAGAAGACATCCCTGCCCTTGCACAGATCTTCCTTCTTTCATCTGACGACCTGTTCCGTCGCACCTTCAAGATCCTCGGAACAGTCAGCATATATGACGAATCGAAAAAAGGGTTCACTGAGGAACAGGCCATCAGAGGGCTAAAAATTGAAGCCTTCAGATTGTACGGTGTGCAGGCCAAGGCACTCACCAGAATTAAACTCATTAAAGAGTCGCCGGTATTCTACTATAAAAAAACTCAGTCCAATAAATCTCCCGGAGAATCAACGGCATTCTTCAAGGCCTCAGCGGAAGTGGTTACCTGGTCCTCAAATTAACTGAGAGACTGACCCTTCAAACAGGCTCACAGGAAACGGTCCTGACTTAATACAAACGCATTAAATGCTATTACATTGTCATTGCGAGCGACCAACGGGAGCGTGGCAATCTCACCTCATAAACAAAAGATTGCTTCGTCGTTTCACTCCTCGCAATGACGCTTTACTTAATGCGTTCGTATTAGTCCAACTTTAGAAGCTTACAGTCTGACCAGGACTATCCCTCCAATTATCCCGAAACAACGCTTCGCCCCCTGCAAAGAGGCTTAAAGAATCTCACTGATAAGACCGATAGTTAGAATATTCATCAACCGTGAAGAACGGGTGAGACAGAAAAAGTGCGTCGTAAAGCGGAAATATCTGATGTGTTATAATTGAAGGGCTGAAGGGAATATCATGATGCAGAACAGAGACATGAAAGAAGCACCGGTGGTGCTGGTCATTGACGATGACAATGCAGTAAGAGAAATCTCCCGCGACCTGCTGGAAGAGTCTGATTTTGTGGTCGAAGAAGCCCGTGATGGAGCAGAAGGGCTCTCTGTATTTAACCGCGTGAAACCGGACCTCGTGCTGCTGGATGTTATGATGCCGGGAATGGATGGCTTTACGGTCTGCAGAGAACTCCGTAAGCTTCCTGGTGGTGAACGGACGCCAGTCCTCATGGCAACCGGACTGGATGACCTTGAATCGATTAACCGGTCATACGAAGCGGGTGCCACGGACTTTATCACCAAGCCCCTCAACTGGACAATCCTGGCTCACCGCATCCGGTACATGTTACGGGCAAGCAGGACCCTGGGCGAACTGCATAAAAGTGAGGGGAAAAATAAAGCCCTCCTCAATGCGATACCGGATTTAATGTTTCACATCAACAGTGATGGTACCATCCTGGACTTCAAGGCAGCAAAAGACTTTGATACCGTATTTCCCATCAGCGGATTATCAGGGAAGAAGCTCTATGAATTGCTGCCTGAAGAAGTAGTCCCCAAAGCCATCCATTACATTGAGCGGGCACTGCAAACTGGCGAGACCCAGATCTTTGAGTACCAGTTCCATTTCCATGACACAACCTATACTCATGAAGCCCGCATCGTGGTGAGCGGAGAAGATGAAGTCCTTGCAATCGTCCGTGATATCACCGAGCACAAGCGGGCAGAAGAACAGATCATCTATCTGGCATATCACGATACACTCACCGGCCTGCCGAACCGTCACTCCTTTAAAAACCAGCTCACTCAGGCATTAACTCAAGCCAAACGGTATGATCGACCGTTAGCAGCGCTGAACCTGGGCCTCGACCGTTTCAAGCAGATCAACGAGACTCTCGGCCACACGGTGGGTGATCTGTTGCTGAAAGCCGTTACTGAACGGCTTGAAAATTGCGTGCGGAAAAGTGACGTCATTGCTCGTTTCAGCAATGAGCACATAATAAACACCGTGGCCCGCTTAGGCAGTGATGAATTCATCATATTACTGACAGAGATTGAGGATGCCCAGGATGCTGCCAAAGTTGCCCAGCGCATCCTCGAGGTCTTTTCCCATCCGTTCATCCTGGATTACCATGAGGTGTTTATCACCGCCAGTATCGGCATTACCGTGTATCCCTACGATGGCGAAGACGTGGATACCCTCCTCAAGAATGCCGGTACGGCAATGTACCACGCAAAGGATCAGGGGAGAAACAATTACCAGTTTTACAACCAGGCCATGAATGCTACCTCCTTAGAAAAGCTTGTCCTCGAAAACGATCTCAGGAGGGCGCTCGACCGCCAGCAGTTCCTGGTGTACTACCAACCGCAACTTGACCTCCGTACCGGCGCGATTATTGGCATGGAAGCCCTGATACGGTGGCAGCACCCGGAGAGGGGGTTAGTCCAACCGGCAGCATTTATATCGCTGGCTGAAGAGACCGGCCTTATTGTTCCCATCGGCGAATGGGTGCTCCGCACTGCCTGTGTCCAGAATAAAGCCTGGCAGGCGGCCGGGTTTTCTCCATTCCGTGTGACAGTAAACCTCTCGAGTTCACAGTTCAGGCAGGAAACACTGATAAGGACTATTACCCAGGCATTAGATGAAGCTGGAATGGACCCCCGTTATCTGGAACTGGAACTTACGGAAAGCAACATCATGAAAGATGCGGAAACAACCATTACTATGCTGCATGAATTAAAGTCCATGGGGCTGCGGCTCTCGATAGACGATTTCGGTACCGGTTATTCCTCCCTGAGCTATCTGAAACGCTTTCCTTTTGATACGGTGAAGGTTGACCGGTCCTTTGTGAAGAATGTCACTACTGATTCCGATAATGCAGCCATCACCACGGCAATCATTGCCATGGCGCACAGCCTGAATTTTGAAGTCATTGCTGAAGGCGTGGAAACAAAACGAGAGCTTGCGTTTTTAAGTAAACATCAATGCGACGGGATGCAGGGTTATCTCTTCAGCCCCCCTGTACCCCCGGAACAGGCTACCCAATTCCTGAAAGAAGGAAAGCACCTCTAACCTCTCTCGAGGATTTTTACCTCCACACCCATCCGGATGTGCCCGCTGATCATGGTTTTGTGAGCCCTCAATAATCTTGTTCCTGGAGCCGGAATCGAACCGGCACAGTGCCAAGCACCGAGGGATTTAGGTGCCTCTCTCCTGAAATAAAACCCAATTTTTCTTGCAGTTTCCGCTGGAAATGCTACAAATGCACATATCCTTACGACGGGATACAAGAGAACTGAATAGCAAATGCCCGGTCCAATGCTGATAAAATAACTACTATTAATCTTGAAACTGGGAGAAAGATAAGGAGGGAAAATCAACATGACATCTTCAACTCTTATGGCAATTGTGTCTATGTGGATTCTGATGACTCTTTGGCTTGTCCTTGTCGCTACCGCTGCTGTTCTGGCATTTAAAAAATGGCAAAAGACATACGATTTCTTGAAGAAACAAATGTTTTATATATGGCTGGGTGGTACTTTTGTATTCACCGGTGATTTACTCCACACCATCGGATATACGATCAGTGCTTATAATGGTAGCCCGACAGGGCTCTTAGAACTATTTGGAAGACCTTTTGAATCCCGGACCTTCTCCCTGTTTTTTGACGGGTTAGTGTTTATGGTCTATTACATGCTATGGGCGTTTTTCATCGTTGCCCGATATCAACAGGGGCAATTTAATAATCGAGATAAAACAACTGTTGGTCTGGCTATAGGGGCTATTATTCTTATGCTCCCCGGAGCTGTTCCTAATGCCTTTGGAATCTATACCCTGCAATATGATATTGCAATTTGGGCCCCTCACATCATCCTTTTCCTCATCTTTGGTTTGATGACGGTATGGAAATTGACTCGCTGTTCCACGCATGCCCTGGCACAAGCATCAGACGGTATAATCAAAACCCAGGAACGGGCATTACGTACTATTGGAATCAGCCTGCTTTTCTCCTTTCTTTTCTTTATCCTCACGTTAGCCCTTCTTCCCTTCAATGAGATGTCCGGACTTTTCATGATCCCCAAAACGTTCGCCTACATGGTTGCTTTCACTTATTTAATTAGAGGTGTAATTTTACCCATCCCGACAGCTCAAGCGAATGCAAAGTGACAGTTTTATCCAAGAAAGATTTTAAGGAGAATGTGCGATGGAAATTCATGAATTAACGGAAGCTGAAAGGGAACAGATACTTGAACAGGCGTTCAGCAAGATGAAGATAGAAAGGAAGCATCTCTCCAAGGAAGAGCTGGAGAAGGAGATCATAGACTATCTCGGTAAGAAACAAGCATGTTCTTTGGCAACGTGTGGGAAGGATGGAGTACCGAGGATTTCAGTAGTAGACTATGTAAATGATGGTCTTACTATCTATGTTTTCAGTGAGGGTGGTAATAAATTTAAAAACCTTAAAGAGAACAACAAAGTGGCAATCGGGATCGGGACATCTGCCCAGACTTTCAGGTCTGTGAGAGGTATGAACCTATGGGGCATTGCTGAGGTCTTTACTGAGGACACTCCGGAGTTTGCCCATGGCATGAAACTTTTCAGTCACATTATAAAGGATATGGAGAAGGAAATGGGTACCCCTATCGAAATACCCAAAGGAATGCTGAGGATGATCCGAGTTACTCCCACGAAGATAATCTACTGTCACAACAATAAAGGGATTGCCAATGCCCATTGGGAGAACAAATAAATATCACCTTTTTAGGAAATAGCCATGAAAAAGATATATGCGTTATCTATCCTGTCTCTCTTTTTGACCTCAGCTGCCTTTGCAGACACCATCATTGTTCAAAGGACTGTTACTGCGACATCTGAAATATGCTTTGACAACTCCGACTGTGATCAGGGTTTTTATTGTTCAAAGTCAGCAGGTGATTGTGATGGTGGGGGTGTTTGTGATTCGAAACCTGAACAGTGCATATGCCCCGAATACTACTCCCCTGTTTGCGGGTGCGATGGCACTACCTATGATAATGAATGCTTCGCAGCCTGCCAGGGGACATCGATAGCATATTTTGGAGAATGCATATCAGGGTGTTCAACCTGGGCTGATGTAATTGAAAAATATCAAGCCTATAAGAATAACCAAGCTTCCTTGAGAGATGTTATAGATTGCTATCGAGAATGGAAAGAGAAACGTATGGACCGGTGAGTGCGATGCCGAAGTTTATTAAGGCCGTTTTCGCATCTGCCACCAGGTAAAGAAGACCACGCCCAACGAATCAATCGCAACATCACGTGGACTGCCAACTCGTTGAGAGACAAAGGTTTGATGATATTCATCAGATACGGCATAAAGAATTGTAAAAATAAAAGCACAGAGAAGGGCTTTTCTCTTTGACAAACCATAATTTTTAAAGGCGCGGACCACCCATAAAAATAAAATGGCAAACACAACAACATGAGCGCCCTTGCGCAAAACAAGATCGTAGAGCCAAGGTAATCCTGATGATAATCCCGGCTGAGCTGAAAGATAAAAAATAAAACCAGCCCACAAAATTACCGGCAGCCAATACTTTAAAATTTTAAGCATCCTGGGTTTAAGAAATTTACTGTTATAAGCGGCACAAAGCCTGTTAACTCCCCCCGTGCTTTTGCCAGTATTCATATTCGTAGGGCCAGCTATCCTTTTCCTGCGCAACCAGCCACCGCATCATCTCGAAGCACTGCTCACGCTCGGCTTCCTGATCGCGGAACCGCATCCGGTTGCTTATTGCGGCAGCAAGCCTGCGCCCCAGACTGGCTGCCTCCTTCAGTGCCTGTGCTTTCTCCTCGGGATCTCTGAGCTGCACCTCCATCGCGGTGATGCTGCCCACCTTCCAGCATCCGCTGTTGCCAATGACGTGCATCAGGTATTCCTCGACCTGCTGATAGAGCGGACCCCCGGATGTTAAAACAGCGGCACCGTACTTGCCTGCCAGCATCTGACAGTGGAACATGCTGAAGCTGCGGTCAAGCAGGGCCTTCAACTGGGCGCTGACATTGTAAATATAGTTGGGAGTGGCAAGCACCATGCCATCCGCTTCAAGCAGGGCGGCTTTTATCTTTGGATAGTCATCCTCGATCGCACAGGTGCCGATCCTCTGGCATACCCTGCAGCTCCTGCAGGGCTTGACCGTAAGCTCTCCCAACAGAAATACCTGCACATCTGCGCCTGCCTCTCGGGCACCGTCCAGCAGCGCCGTCAAGACTTGGCCGGTATTGCCTGATGATCCGTTTGGGCTGGCATTAATGCCTATGATCTTCATACCTCATCCTCTCTTCCGACCACATAATATTTGGAGTGTAGCTGACCTGCCCTCAATTGTACCACTCTGAAAGTTAGCGTAAAGGTGAATTTTACAAGGCGGGTTTCTGAAACGGCCTCAGCTTCTTTTATGAGAAGTGGTGCCTGGAGCCGGAATCGAACCGGCACAGTGCTAAGCACCGAGGGATTTTAAGACCTCCTGAGCCTTCCTTTTACCATTCCCCTAACTACCGGCAATTTCAAGATTATCTCAATATTCCCTTAACTTGCAAATTTTAAGTAAGTCAGATGGTGTCAGGTGGAATCAGGTAGAATGAAACCCTGATGGGCACAATTTAGGCACAGTAAAATGAGATAGAGGGATAGCATCTTTTCCGGTGTTATCCCTTCTTTCTTCTTGTCATAATACGCCCTCTTCTGAGTTATAGTTTATATTTACTAAAATCTTCTGTCACCCCCTCTGCTTTATCTTCTTGCATTCTCTAATCATAGTGGTATAAATCCTTTTATCTGTCTCAAAGTCACACCCAAAAAAGTAGTTAAAGTGGCTGACTTTAGACTCAGTGAGTGATCACCATGCAGGCAAGAGCATCACCGCCTTCAGGAACCGAAAAGAGATGTATCAGGTGGTGAAACGTTTTCTTAGCACACTGTAAACCATAAGGAGGGGGAGGATAATTATGTTAAAATTTCTAAGAATCAGTTTCGCGGCATTGATGATATTAAGTGCATTAACTGTAAATAGTTGGGCCTTGTCGGTCTATGTTATGAGTGCGGGAGACTCGCAAGACAACCAGGCAATCCTTAATACTCTGAGGGCAGCAGGACATGATCCTGTTCTTGGGGTAGATCCTTCTGAATGGGACGGCAGTCAGGCTGACTTGTCGGAATATGATGTAGTTGTATTATCATTAGCTATAGCTGAGCTACCACAGGACATGCCGAAGGATGGTCAAGTTGCATTAATCTCCTACGTACAGCAGGGAGGCGGTCTTGTAACAGGAGAACGGCTGGTCTGGTTAATTTACAATAATGTCTGGTTTCAAGATCTCGATTTGATAATTCCGGTTAAAAGTATGTCCGGAGGTTTCGTTGCGGAGCCTTCTACCAAATACCGTCAGTGTAGGAAGAAAACCGATCCGATTCTCAACAATGGCTTACCCACTAACTTCACATTCTCTACTGCAGAGATCGCCGGCGGCTCAGAATCACTTCTTCTTGGGAAAAAGGGTGCCACCACTTACTATCGCACTTCTGCAAATGGAAAGCTGATTTTTCGTACATCTGGCGTGGTGGGTTGGAAGAAAGAAAGCGGCCGAGTGATCAGTTTCTCCACCTTGTTCACCCATATCGAACTAAGTGACATAAATTACGCAACCCTTTTCGTCAATGCTGTAGAATGGGCAGGTTCATCAGGGGCAGATTCTGACTAATCCTCGTGAGCTAAGTACCCACGCAGAAAGTTTACCAACTCAGGGTGCGTCGTATCAGTTCATTGATAAAAATGTTCAGAATAGAAATACGTATCTTTACAAGTTAGAAGACATCGCCCTCAACGGAAAGAGCACTTTCCATGACCCTGTGAGTGCAACACCGAGGGGGATTTACGGGACTGGCAGGTAAGTAGGGTTTTAACGGTTATCACGAAGGCAGGGGTCACATGGCTCCTGCCTTTTCTGCTTCTTTCCCTACTTTAGGCAAACTTCTCTGATCTTTTTCTCCTGCTATGAAAAACGGTAGCAGTATGGCATACACTATAAGCTATCAAGCGTGAATAACTTCCGCCATTCTTCCGCCGGAATTTTAAAAACAAATAAAAAAGGCTTAGTCAGTTATTGGCTAAGCCCTTGATTTTATTATGGTGCCTGGAGCCGGAATCGAACCGGCACAGTGCTAAGCACCGAGGGATTTTAAGTCCCTTGCGTCTACCAATTCCGCCATCCAGGCACGCTTAGCAATTTCAAGGAGTTAGCTAATATAGCATAACTCCTTTTTCATTTCTGGTGATAATCTGGTGAAAGAGTTATACACACTTTGAGCTTTATAGTGTGTGCTATATAAATATCCGATACCACCTGCCAAGTTATTCACAGATTTTATATACCACATTTTTTTGAATTCCGCTTCGCCTTTTTAATAGCCCTAATTGCCAAGCCGAGATGAAATACATCAAGGCAGGCATTTCCAAAGCAGGCAAGCCTTATAAAGCCTTTTGGTCTTGCCCGGAGTGCAAAACTACCCAGAATGCAAAACAAGGTCTTTCTAATCAATTCTCTAAATCTAATAAAGAGGGCGAACAGATTAAAAAAGTAATAGATTATAAGAATGGAGCAATAAAACAGGCCCAAGACCGGAAAGAGGAAGGGATAGCTGTAAGCGGGGCTAAGAGAATAGCAGGGGAAATAGTTGCGGCGATGATACATACCGGAGAACTTAAGGGGAGCGAATGGTTTATTAAATACCAGGAGATCGCCAGCAGAATTTATAATTTTAATCCTCTTGAAAATGGCGGACCTGACAATCCAGATGAGGATTTTATATTGCCAGAGGATATAAACTAATGTGATTATTCCTCAGTTTCCCTCTGAATCAGTGTCTAATCTTGCAGGAAACAACTCCTTCAGGGCTGAAATGAATTCGTCAAGCTGCAATCCGGGCCGATAGTAAGGACTTTCCATCATGCGGACCATGCCTAAACGGTCACGGGCCGAAAAGTGCCTCAAGACCAACTGCCCAGCCTCCACAATGTATGGCTCGTCTCTAAGTTGATCGCGGAATTCGAGGGCCTGCCTCCATTCCGTTTCCATTGTAGTCGCCAGGATGGTGTACAAATCCAGGGCATGGTAGCGGCCAAGTTCCTTGTCGGCATCGTTGAGCCGGTCTTTGAAAGCAAACAGCTTCATCATCAGGAAGGTGTAGGGATGGGGCAGGAAAATCTCAGCCTGCCAGTCGTCGCCTGAACTGAGTCTTCCTGCCAGCGTTTTCGGCAAAAGTCCTTCCTCCAACGTCAGCGCTTCGTTGACGGGATGGGCATGAATGCCAACGGGAGGATGTGGCCGGGCACGTCGGGCATCCGTCTTTACCCTTGTCCCCTTAAAACAACTTTCCGGGCCGGTTAGAATATCAATTTTGATGCTGCCTGTCGGGACGCCTCCCGGCCCGGGTTTCACAAACTGGTACTTCTCCGCGCCGGGAATAACCTGATAACCAAGCCTGGCAATGGATTCTGCCAGTGGTTTCAATTTCGCTGATTGGATGAGCAGTTCCGGTCGCAGATACAAATCGAGATCGTTAGTGGAACGTGGTTCAGGCCATTCACGAAGAAGTGTCCGTACACCCAGCCGGCGCACATGGTCGGTCTTGAGATAGATGCCGAACCCACCGCCGATGATGAGCCTGATATCCGTGTTTTGCAGTTCGTGGAGCAGGTCGAGCAACGCCGTTTGAAGACTGCGCATCGTGATCATTATTGCACCGGCTGAAGATCCTTCAAGAGGAATGACTTCACCTGTTCGGCAGTTTCCTGATCCCGCTTATCGCCAGCCATCAACTCCAAATACACTTGCACAGGAGCTGCCCACCAGAAGTTCCCATCCTTCCGGGCATCGAAGTAGACCGCTTCATTATCCGTCTCGATGAGTTCGAGGTTCGGGAAGCGATCCGACTGACTTCCGCTCAGCCGCTCCAACAGCATCTCGAGACGCGGGCAGTAGACAGATAACACATCTCCTCTCTGCATCACTGCATATTGCGCAACTGATGATGTCCCTGTAGCTACGAGGGGCAATCTCAACTCCTGCGATTGCTTTAGCAGTAATTCCTGGATTGTTCCACTCTCTTCTGAGACCCTGAGGTGAACTCGCTCTTTGATGTTCGGGGGAGCATAGTTCTCACTCAGTTTTTCCAGAAGCTTGTCAGGTTGCAGAAGACGAATGATACCTTTGCGTTCGACGATCAAATCCTCCTCCAGTGTCTTTAATGATTTCGACACCGTGGAAAGGCTCATGGGCCTCTTGTCCCAACGGTTCACCAGCATGTTTCGCCGGTTGATCTCAGCGCAAATCTCTTGAACGGTGTCGTAGGTGGAACGGAGGAGGAAAACTCTCCCGACCATCGAACTGTTCCTCCGATAGATATTCTTGATCGGGGCCGAGGAGGGAAAACGATTCTTCTCGCCGCTGCGAAATACGGAAAACTTACCCGGTACAACCACCACGCCGTTGCCGCACAGGTCAATGCCGCTGATCCCTTCCTGTCCCAGCTTCTGCAATTGCTGTTCATTAAGGAAAGGCATAATGAGCATCGGCCGGCAGCCCTTCGGGAGCGGCGATGATTTTAGCAGATTGAGCCCGTCCTGAAATGCCTTAGGCGTAGAAATGGATTTGCATTCGATAGCGAACCTTGCCGTGCTGTCCCGCCATTTTGCCTCAACCAATGCATCGAAACGACGGTTTCTGCCCGTCTCCGGCTGAACTTTCAGCAAGCGTAAAGACAGGGGAGGCAATAAAACCTTGCCTCTCCGCAGCTGTTCAATAATCTCCCTTTCTGTTATACTTTTCCTGATAATCTCCATTTTCCTGAACAAGAAAATAGCAGAATTTAGGAAATATTGCAAGTTTTATCTTTTCTACCACTTATTTTGAAATTCGCGGATGGCGTCTTCCGGGGATAGGTTGAGGTAAAGCTCCGTGGTGTTTAGCCGGTCATGGCCCAGCATTGTCATGAGAGCCCGGGTAGAGATACCTTTTTTGATGCAGTTGACAGAGAAGGTGTGTCGAAGGATGTGAGGAGTAATATTTTTATATGTATGTACCCGCCTTGTTAAGTAGCTCCTGCTAACTTCCTGTTCCAAAAATCTTGCTGAAGATACCCGGCTTCTTCCCTACCCGGAACAGGTCTTCATTCTTCTCCATGTGTTCAAGAAAATGTCTGATGACCTCCCGTTCCACCAGCTCTGACCCAACCCTGACAGCGTTCTTTATGGCATTGGAAGAGGAACGGCCATGGCTGATGATGACGGTTCCGTCTACCCCCAGCAGGGGAGCCCCGCCGTATTCCGAATAATCAAACCTCTTCTTCAGGTTGGCAAAAGACTTCCTCGAGAGGAGATAGCCAAACTTGGAGAGATACCCTTTGCTGATCTCCTCCTTCAGTGCCTGCTCGAAAACTTCAAACACCCCTTCGCTCGTCTTGAGGACGACATTGCCTACGAAGCCATCGCAGACGACTACGTCCACCCCGCCCTTGTAGAGATCCCTCCCCTCTACATAGCCGATGTAATTGAGCGAACTCCTCTTTAACAGTTCATTCGCCTCACGGGTGAGATCAATTCCCTTGCTCTCCTCCTCGCCATTACTCAGGAGGCCGACCCGCGGTGAGCTGATCTTCAGGACCTCACGCATGTAAATTGATGACATGATGGCAAACTGGACCAGGTGGTAGGGCTTGCAGGCGGGATTGGCACCGGCATCGATCAGGGATACAGCACCCTGCAACGTCGGGATAACGGTATTAATCGCCGGCCGCTCGATCCCCTTGAGCCTTCTTAAGACAAACAGGGCAGCAGCGAGCGCTGCACCGGAATTC
>JAPLJA010000109.1 GCA_026388815.1 Pseudomonadota bacterium | reverse complement strand
GGATGGTGAAGGTCAGCAGCGGCCCGCAGCGGTGCGCCGGGCAATTCTAGTCGCGGATGTGGGCCTCGTATTCATAGCGGAAGAACCTCAGGGTATTCAGGACCGGGTTGGGCGCGGTCCCGCATTAGGCGAAAATGCTGTTGTTGCGGTTCTTGTCGGCCAGGTCCTCCAATAGTTCGTTGTCTCCTTCCTGGCCCTTACCGTCGGTGATGCGTTCCAGGATCTCCAGCATGCGCTTGGTGCCGATGCGGCAGAACGTGCATTTGCCGCAGCTTTCGTCCTGGGTGAAGCGCAGGAAGAACTTGGCCATTTCCACCATGCAGGTGGTCTCATCCATGACCACCATCCCCCCTGAGCCCATGATGGCGCCGGTCTTGGTGATGGATTCGTAATCTACCGGCGTATCGAGCAGGCTGTCCGGTATACACCCTCCGGAAGGTCCGCCCATCTGAACTGCCTTGAACTTCCTCTTATTGGGTATGCCGCCGCCGATATCATAAATGATGGTCCGGAGGCTGGTCCCCATAGGCACTTCCACTAAGCCGATGTTATTTATTGCACCGGTCACGGCAAATACCTTCGTCCCCTTGCTCCTCTCAGTGCCCAGGGCGTTATACCACTTGGCGCCGTTCAAAATGATTTGCGGCACATTGGCATAGGTCTCCACATTGTTCAAGATGGTGGGTTTTCTCCAGAGGCCCTGATAGGCCGGGAACGGCGGCCTCGGCCTCGGCATCCCCCGCCTGCCCTCGATGGAGATCATGAGGGCAGTCTCTTCCCCGCACACAAAGGCACCTGCACCCTGGTAAATCTCCACGTCAAAGTCAAAGCCGGAGTCGAGGATGTTCTTGCCCAGCAATCCATACTCTCTGGCCTGCTCAATAGCAATATTGAGTCTTTGCACTGCCAGGGGATACTCAGCCCGGACATAGATATAGCCCTGGTGAGAGCCGATGGCCCTGGCTGCAATCACCATTCCTTCCAGGACCGCATGCGGGTCAGCCTCCAGGATGCTCCGGTCCATGAAGGCACCGGGATCACCTTCGTCCCCGTTGCAGAGGGCGTACTTGATATCACCCTTCGCCTTGGCACAGAATTCCCACTTCAGCCCGGTCGGGAATCCTGCTCCCCCCCGTCCCCGCAATCCGGATTCCTTCATCTCGCTGATGATCTCCTCAGAAGTCATGGAGAGGAGCGCCTTGCCCATGGCGGCATATCCATCCCGGGCAATGTACTCATCAATCTTCTCAGCATCGATGATCCCCCGGTTCCTTAAGGCGCGCAAAACCTGGAGCCCGAAAAAGTTGATATCCTGCATCCTGGGCACCAGCTCCTTTTTCACCGGCTCTTTGTACATCAGCTTCTGGACCGGCCTCCCCTTGAGGATGTGTTCCTCAATCAGGAAGGGGATGTCTTCCGGGGTGAGCTTCTGGTAGAAAATCCCTTCAGGATATATCACCATCACCGGCCCCACCGCACAGAAGCCATTGCATCCGGTGGTCACTACCTGGACTTCATCCTGGAGTCCTCTCCTGATGAGCTCCTGCTGGATTGCCTCCCTCACCTTGAGAGAATTGCTGGAGACACAGCCCGTCCCCGCACAGATAAGCATATGGGATCGAAAGATCTTCACGGTTAAAACTCCTTATGGTTAAAAAGTGGTCTCGCTTCCGATAGCGAGGGCATACCGCTCAACGATCCTGCCGCCTACAACGTGCTCATTGAATATTTCCTTTATCTTCACCTCATTCAGATCACAGTATTTGACCGGGGCTTCACCCAGGATCTCAATTGTTGCCATGGGTTCTCTGCTGCAGAGTCCGGCACACCCTGAGGTGGTGACGATGATGTCCCTGGTGCCCTGGGCTGCAATTTCATCCATGAGGGCGCTCATCACCTTCCGTGCTCCGGAGGCAATCCCGCAGGTGCCCATGTGCACAGTAATCTTCGCCCTGTGTCCTCCTTCCCGCAAGGAGGTGGAGGTCTTGACCTCCTCCTTAATCTTTTTCAAATCCTCGAGTGTCAATTTAGGCATGGCCATTCCCCTCCCTGTATTTTTTCAGTATCTCCAGGGCTTTCACCGGATCAAGAAGACCATAGATATCTTCTCCCACCACCGCAACCGGCGCAAGACCACAGGCACCCAGGCACCGCACCGCATCGAGAGAGAACCTGCGGTCATCAGTGATCCCCCCTACTTCAACCTTGAGCTCATTTTTCAATTTTTCCAGGATCTCGTCCGACCTTTTCACATAGCAGGCAGTCCCCAGGCATACCCGGATGGTATATTTCCCCCTGGGCTTCATCGTGAAAAAAGAGTAAAAAGACACCACACCGTAGACCTGGCTGGGGGAGATATTGAGCCCCTCGGCGATATGCCTCTGGACCTCGGCAGGAAGGTATCCGCATACCCCCTGTGCCTTTTGTAAAACCGGGATGAGTGCACCCGGCCTCTCCCGGTATTGATCCAGGATGCCGTCCAGATCACCGTACATCTCTGGTGTAATCTCGTTACTGATAATTTGGACCTTTCCTCCTGAACATTCCTCACCCATTGTCCAGACTTCCTTTCCTTAGCTTATGCCTATCATTCCGAGGTTCTCTTTTACATTCCCCTGGATTGCCTCAACCACCGTGGGATGGTTGATTGGTAACCCCTCAAGCCCTGACCGTATTTCTTCGGTATCCAGGATATATTCGAAATTCCCCTTCTGGTGACAGTAATAAAAATCCACATCCGGATTCCCTACAATCAGGGTAATAAGTGTCTCTGTCATTTTACCCCAGGGCTTCCGGTCAATATTGCTGTATTGAAAGGTTGCGTGCACCTGTGTCCCATGATCCGGTTTCGATTCAATTGCAAATGTTCCCTTGCTCTCCCGGGCAGCCTGAGCAAACAGGGGAAGCCCCAAGCCCACCCGCCTGGTAGTGCGGGTAGTGAAAAAAGGATCAAGTGTTTTTTTTACCATCTCCTCTGTCATCCCTTTTCCGTCATCCTTGATCTCAATGGAGAGAAGGTCTCGCTCCACATCCTCATGCACCCTGATCTCAACCTTCTTTGCCTGGGCAGCAATCGAGTTTTCCACCACATCCAGGATATGAAGCGATAGATCCTCCATTATTCGTTAATGCGTACCGTGTTTATATCTTCGACGCGGGGATGGCGTGACACGGTGACGCGGGAATCTTACCATTTCTCCGCGTCCCCCCTTCTCAGCGTCTCCGCGTCTCTCACTTTTTGTTCCGCAATCCGCATTAATAGACAATTCCTCTCCCCTTTTCTCCCCGCAGTGCCATGGCGATCTCCCTGAGCGTCGGTTCCTCAAGGAAGAAACAGGTCGAGGTCTTCCCGATATCTTCGAGGGAGTGAGCGTCCGAGAAGGTCACCAGGGGATACCCGCTGATCTGAGGGAAGGTTGCCTTCGCCTGCTCCCTCGTCGTGTGCGGTGAAATCTCCAGGGCATGGAGCCTCACGTCATCAGGGATAAATCCCAGATGCCCAAGGAGGCTGAAACTCTCCCGGTCTACATGGGAGGCAATAACCACGCTGCCCAGCTTCAGGGCTGTATCCACAAGGGTATTGATGGAAAGTTCCGTAGCACCAATAAGGAGCCTCGTATTCATTCCCACCACTTCATCCTCTTCATTCACGACCACCTGGGGACCAAAGGTATCTTCATCGTTCTCTCCCGGCAACAGGTGCTCGTAGACAATCTCCTGCAGCCGGTTAACCCCTTCTGCAGTATCAAAGAGGGTCAGGATGTGCACCTCTTCCTGGGAGGCTACTTCCATCCCGGCAAGCACGGTTACTCCTTCAACCTCGCCAATTTTCTGTGCGGGCAACACATTCTCCGCTGAGTTGTGGTCACAGATTGCAATGATCTCAATGCCCTTCTTCTTTGCCTCTCTCACAATTGCCCGGGGAGACATATCCAGACTGCCGCAGGGTGAAAGGCAGGTATGGATGTGGAGATCTGCCCGGTATACTCTTCCCATCAACGCATCCCGGAGATCCCCATCTGGTACAGTCTTCCCACCAGCTCATAGGTATGGAGGGGTGAGACCAGGACTGGTATCCCTTCCCGCTCAGCCTTCTCCACCGTTTCCTTCTCTGGCTGCCTTCCCTGGACAATAACGATGGCTGCCAGTTCTTTTAAACTGGCCACCGCCACGATATTCTGATGGACCTGGAGGGTTACCCAGATGTCCCCCGGCCTGCTATTGGCCATCACATCACTCATGAGGTCACTGGCGTAGCCTCCCTCCACCTCTCTATCCAGCTGCCCGGCACCTGATTTCACTTCGAGCCCCAATTTTTCAACCATCTCTTTTACGTTCATAATCACTCCTTTACATGAGTGTGAACTGCCCCTCTCACGCCTTCCCTTTCTCAAGGAGCTTAAAGATGCAGTCAGTAATTGCAGCCCTTCCCTGAACGATGTCCTCAGCCAAGCTTCGACACGTGGGGGCACCGCAGGCGCCGCAATCAATCCTGGGCAAGGTCTCGAAAATCTTATCCCTCTCCTTAACCTTCTGGATGGCTCTCATGGTATCCCGATCCAGAGGTTCCATGGGCAACGGCTTTGGCTTGATATCACAGGTGAAAAACTGCTGGCGGTAAAGCTCGTTCACTTTTCCCCGATCCAAGGGTTTTCGGTCTTCGAACATTTTAATAAGCATCAATATCTTGTTCCGGGCAAGAAAGTGATTGTCCACGTTCAATGCTCCCCCCACACAGCCGCCCGGGCAGGCGCGAAGTTCAAGGTATTTAATCCCGTTGAGCTTCTCATCCTCCAGATGTTCCAGGACCTCAATCACATTATCTATCCCATCCACCGCCAGGCAGTTCTCAATTCCCAAATACTGAGTCGCCCCCCCGGTGATTGCCCAGCTGATGCCAGACCCTCCAGAGAGATGGAGTTCTTCTTTTTTGTTGGTTACCTTTCGCATCGCAGACAAAAGGAGTCCATAAATGTCTGCAATGGATACAGCCGCATCGAGTGGGGAAACCTCCTTGCATTGAGGCTGAACAATGGGAATGATCTTGGCAGGACAAGGGGCTATGTAGATCGCCCCGATATCTTCATACTTAATGCCCAGTTCCCTTGACTTCCTCGACTTGATATCCATGGCTGCAATCCCCCGCGGGGTTTCAAGGGGGACAAGGAGATCGGTCAAATCAGGAAACTTTACCTGAATCAACTTCACCACCACCGGACAGACCGATGAAATGGCCGGTCTTCGATCCCGATAGTGATCAAAAAATTCCTTCAGTACCACTCCATAGAACTCGCAGGCAAAGGTCACATCGTACACATCATCAAATGGCAACTCTTTAAGCCCCTTGAGGATGGTATTGGGGAGAATATCGCGGCTGAATTGACCGTACAGTGCAGGCGAAGGGAGGGCAATATTGTATTTGAAGCGAGACAGGACAGAAAGAGGATTGGTGCGGGCCACCCAGGCCCGGTTTGGACAGACCCTCATGCATTCCGCACAGTCAACACACCTGTCCTCCATTACTCTGGCCTTCCCCTTGTGTATCCGGATGGCCTCAGTAGGACACTTTCTCATGCACTTCATACAGCCAGTGCACTTCTCTTCATCCACTGCTACAGAAAGTAAGTACTCGCCCATTTCTTTTCAGGTGTTAATAATCATCTCAACACGGGTACCAACACCTACCTCGGACTCTATCTTTAACCCATCCACATTCTTCTTGATATTGGGAAGCCCCATTCCTGCACCAAAGCCCATCTCCCGAATTGCCTCCGTCGCTGTAGAGTATCCCTCCTGCATGGCGAGTTCGATATCTTCTATACCCTGGCCTTCATCCTTAAACAGAAGTTGCAGGTATTGATGGGTAACCCTGAAGGTAACCTCCCCTTTTTTTGCATAAGCAACTACGTTCATCTCAGCCTCATAGGATGCAATCGACGCTCTCCGGATAATCTCCGATCGAATGCCAATATCCTTCAGAATTTTTTTAATCGCACTGGAGACCCCTCCCGCATGGATGAAGTCTCCGCCCTCAATAGAGAATCTCTTCTCTAAGAGAAGCTCCCCCGTTTCATGATCTTGCATTCGGTACTGACTCGACACATCCTACCACGCCATTCTGGTAGAGTCTTCCACAGCTCTCAAACATGATGTACCGGGTAACCATGAGAGGAATCCCCTTGGTCTGGGCCAGCTTAACCGTCTCTTCATCGGGATTCTTTCCTCTCACCACAAGAATTCCGATCAGCTCCAGCATCTCGGCAGTCCTGATCACCTGAGGGTTGGTAATGCCTGTTATCAGAAGTGTACCCTCCTTTGCATATGCCAGTACATCACTCAAGAGATCAGCAGCAAATGCGGTCTTCACCTCAACATCCAGCCCATCTTCACAGACTATGACTTCAGCATTGAGTAGTTTTACAACATCTTTTAGTGTCATTAACCCTTCCTTCCTATTACAATGCCGTTTGTAGTTTATGGTTTATCGTTTGTAGTTTTCACTCTAAACTACAAACTTGTAACTACAAACTTTGTCTTCACCTATCCACTTCTCCCAGCACGATATCAATACTGCCGATCACCGCCACCATGTCTGCCAACATACGACCCTCTGCCATGGTCGAAAGCGACTGGAGATTCACAAAGGACGGGGTTCTTATTTTGAGACGGAATGGCTTGCTCGTCCCGTCACTCTTGATGTAGAAGCCAAGTTCTCCCCGGGGTGACTCGACGGAAACATACACCTCACCAGGTGGTACATCAAACCCCTCGACCATGATGTGAAACTGGTGAATCAGCGCTTCGATGCTCTCAAATACCTTCTCCTTGGGGGGCGGTATTACCTTCGGGTTGGTGGCGTTTACCGGTCCTGAGGGGAGTTTATCCAGGGCCTGTTTTATGATCTCCCTGCTCTGGCGCATCTCTTCCAGACGGACTAAGTACCGGTCATAGACATCTCCATGGGTGCCGGTAGGTATCTCGAAGGCAAAGTGGTCATAGCTGCTGTAGGGGTTTGATTGCCGGAGATCCCACTTCACCCCGCAGGCACGGAGGGGGGGCCCGGAAAGACCTAAGTCTATTCCCTCTGAGGCTGATATGACCCCTACTCCGATAGTTCTGTTCATCCAGATCCTGTTTTTGGTGAGCAGCCCTTCGTAGTCT
>JAPLJA010000076.1 GCA_026388815.1 Pseudomonadota bacterium | reverse complement strand
GAGGATACGCATGGTTGTACTCTTTCCCGATCCGTTGGGACCCAGGAATCCTACAATCTCACCTTTGGCAATTTTAAAGGAGACATCCTCAATCCCCCGTACCGCCCCGTAATATTTAGTAAGACCCTCGACTTCAATCATGGCAGTTCTCTATACCACACTCTGCTCTGTTTTCAAAGCTCACTTTCAGCAAGTAAGGTTCATCTGTTTTCTATTTTTTTTTAATAGGGACAGCGCCTATTTTTAGATTGACAAACGCTAAGAGGCGGTGTAAGGTTTGCGACATGCCCCGAATGTCACGAATAGTAGCACGCGGTTATCCCCACCATGTCACCCAGCGAGGCAATTACCGTCAGACAATTTTTGAGACTGATGAAGACTATAGTCGGTATCTCGAATGGTTAAAAGCCTATCGTAATAAATACTCACTTGATGTATGGGCCTACTGTCTCATGAGCAATCACGTCCATTTTGTGTGTGTGCCGAAGCGGGAAGACTCCCTTGCTCGCACCTTCAACATGCTTCACATGAGATATGCGCAGTATGTGAATCGTCGTCGAAAGGCGAGCGGTCACTTATGGCAGGGGAGATTTTATTCAACGATCCTTGATGAACCTCATGTCTATGCAGCAGTAAAGTATGTGGAGAACAACCCGGTTCGGGCAGGGATAGTCACAAAAGCTGAAGAGTATTACTGGTCAAGTGCGAGTGCGCATGTTCAGGAGACTTCAGATGGTGTTCTGTCTGCTGATTCTTATTTACTGTCTGAAATAAAAAGCTGGAAGCGATACCTGCATGAGGGAGGGGACGAGTATCTAGTCCAGGACATCAGGAAAAATTCCATGACGGGGCGTCCCTGCGGAGACGAGCCATTTATTAAAAAGCTGGAGAGGAGATTTGGGCGGCGGTTAAAGGCATTGGCACACGGGAGGCCACGAAAGGCAAAATAATGGGCGCTGTCCCTATTTTCCTACTTAGAACGATAAAGCAGAAAAAACCTTCATCTGTATATGACCTTGCAAAGATATTGCATAGAGACTTAAAGAATGTTCTGCAGGATGTAGCATACCTACAGGAACTCGGTATCATCGAGGTAACAGATACGGGGAATAAAAAGATTCCTCAGTTTCGCTACGATAAGATCTCGTTTGAAGTGGCGATATGAGAGTAGATTATGTATGATGTTCCAAGTTCAAAGAAGCCGAACGGGAATTCATGAAATAGGGGAAGCGGCCCTCTAATCACTAAGTTATGGGGGTGCATTGAAGGATATTGCAGAATATGTAGGTGTGCACTATACTACGGTAAGCCGTATAATTAAAAGGGTGGAAGAGAGGGATAAGAAAAAGTGATATTGCAAGACCTGACCCCTTACCGTCCCTCTAATCACTCAAGTTTATTCCACGCATTACAATTTACAGTAATTATGATCTCATCCCGTGCCTCAACCACATCCTCCACTGTCGCACTTATTGTTCGGAGATAGGTAACGATGGTGGTCAGGAATCTATTCGTTTCTCCCTGATGCCTGGCGTAAGGCCTCAATAAACCAAAGTTCTGGCTTGTCACCTGACTCGCGGCAATGTTTCACGTCCGTCCAGGCGTTATCGTAGTTCTTTTTATAAAACCAAGCCATGGCACGGGCATAGTATAGTGAGCCCTTTAAATTACTACCTCCTATTGATAATAGCTTAATAGCGCTGTTGTAGTCGGCGATTGCGTTGTCATAGTCATGTTTGTCTGCGTAGACTAGCCCCCGCAACAGGTAAGTTTCGTGCACCCAGTAGAAAGGACCTTTTAAAGGATCGGATATATAAGGAGACATGCTGATTTGATGAATTGCAATAACCTTATTGTAATCAGCAATGGCATTCTCATAATCCCCATTAAGACGATACACTGATGCTCGAAAACGATAGGCACCAACTGCTTCCACCGTGTTCTTAGGAACTTTTCCTACGTACCGCCACTCGCCATTTCCTACCGCGGTGCGGACTTCATTTTCTTCTGCCGAATAATGTTCTATAAGCTTGCTGATATCAACTATAGCTTTGTCGAGTTCACCCTTTGCAGCAAAAACGTAACTACGCTTCTCATAAGCGTCTAAGAAGTTTGGATTTAGCTCGAGTGCCTTGCTATAATCAGCGATACTGTAATCATACGCCCCCTTCTTATAGTAAGCCTCACCGCGACTTATGTAAGCACCTGCATAATTCGGATCCAACTCGATGCCCCTCGTGTAGTCGACTATCGCGTGATCATAATCGCCTTTTTGGGTATAAACTTTACCTCGTTCGAAGTAAAGCATGCCCTTTTGTGTATAAGCTTCTCCTCGTTTGTAGTAGGTGCTCGTGCCATCTGGATTTGACTCAATGGCTTTATTCAATCGGGAAATTTCTTCGTCATATATCCTATTTCTTTGGTTGGTGATGACCTGTACAGAATTTAGGTTTGGTTGCAATACCTCGTTATTACAGTGAGAACAAAAAAGAAGCAGGAGTATCAGACATGATATCTTCCTCAAATTCGGCATGATCATTACCTCCTTTCACGTCTCAAAACTGAATGACGATAATTTCACTACTTCGCCCACTGTTATGTTTTTTATAAAACTTGCTGTCAACAAAAAAGTTGGGCGAGTTCCTATTACCTCTCGATATATATGAGAATCAGTTTTTCTCCCTTGCAGAACAGGAATATGCCTGACACGGTAGAAAAATTTCTCCTTATAAGCCAGATAATCCAGAACCCCGTCATCATGAAAAGAATAGTATGTTATAATTTTTTCATACTCTGGTCCGGGCTGGTCATCTACAACCACAAACCACTTGTTATCCTTTCTGGCTATATACTCTACGTGCCTACTGTCCGGGCTGAAAACAGGAGTGTCTCCGATCATGTCATATGCCGGTCCAGGTTGGCCATCCACAATCACAAACAGCTTATTATCCTTTTTGACCACATATGCCACGCGCCTACTGTCCGGGCTGAAAACAGGAGTGCCCTTTCCTATCCCGTCATATGCCGGTCCAGGTTGGCCATCCACAATCACAAACCACTTGTTATCCTTTCTAGCTATATACGCTGCATGCCTACTGTCCGGGCTGAAGATAGCGGAACCCTTTCCTATCCCGTCATATGCCGGTCCAGGTTGGCCATCCACAATCACAAACCACTTGTTATCCTTTCTGGCCACATATACAATACACTTGCTGTCCGGGCTGAAAACAGGTGTGTCTCCGATCATGTCATATGCCGGTCCAGGCTGGCCATCCACAACCACAAAATATTTGTCGCCCGCGGTTGTTCCATAGGCAAAATGGCGGCGGTCTTTGCTGACTGTGAAAAAAAAGGACTTTTCATAAACCGGGCCTAGCCGTTGTTCTTCGATCTTGTACACACTTTGGGCAAGTTGGGCAGGCGTGGTTTCAATTCCTGCACCAAAAGTTCCATCTGCGAATAAAAAACACACTAAGATCAATCCCGTGATAAGATATTGCATGTTCATCCCCCTCTTTATTACTTTGTTTTAATAAAAAATAAAAAGTCCCCACCAACTCTTAAACTGATAGAAGCCTACTACATACTTGAGCAACAGTGGGGGACAGCACTCATAATTTATGGGTTCTAAGTAGCGACAGACAATTATTTTTCTAGGGCATTCTCTTTCTTCAGAATCTCCCCTATCCCCCTTCGGAGCACCGGAATTTTATTCTCGACTACATCCCAAACAATCTCATAGTCAACCCCCAAGTAGTCATGAATTAACCGGTCTCTCATACCCGCTACTGCCCGCCAATCAACCCTTGAATATCTCTGCTTCATTTCAGAAGGCACCTTCTTCGATGCTTCGCCAATGATTTCGAGACTGCGCACAAATGCGCGTTTCAACGTATCGTTACGGAGAAACAGCTCTTTGCTCAAACCTTCACGCTGAGAAAGCAGATATTCGGTTTCATCCAGAATATGGCGAAGATACTCAAGCGGCGAGAGCGGCATACTCGACCTCTTTTAGAATGTGCGGACCAAGATATGGACTCAGTGATTCGACCGTTATCAATTCAACTTTATGCTGCAAGGAATCTTCCAGAAGGAAGGCGATCTCAATAAAGGCATCAAAGGTTTTACGTTGGGGTTCAAATTCTACCAATAAATCAATATCGCTGTCTAAACGCTGCTCGCCACGAACAAATGAGCCGAACACTCCGATCCTCCTTACTCCGAGTGCTCTGAGACGAGACCGGTTCTCATGCAGTACATTCAGGATATCCTGTTTGGTCTTAACTGGCGTTTTCATCAATCTTTCCTTGTGCAAGGTTGGGGTCAGGCAATCGTAATAAGGTTTCACGGCGCACACTGAAACCCTTGCTCCCTGAAATGTTTATCAAATGCAAACACTGTCTTGATCCCCAACTGCCGCATCAGAGCAAAACTGACACAATCAACAAGGCTGAGTCTTTTTCTTCCTGCGGCAAGCAATCCCATCACCCCAGCCTGATGAACATTTTCATTAACCCATTCTATGGTTAATATAGGAACAATATCATCCTGGAACTCCCGGACTGCTTCCATCCCAAGGCGATGCTGGATCAGGGCAAAAGTCTCTACCAGAACATAATTACTCGTAACTAAAATAGCCTCGTTAACAATAAGGTCTTTCCACTTCTCTCTTGCCTTCTGGTGATTCTCATCCCCTGCATCCAGCACAGCGAGAAATGCTGAAGTATCAACATAAGAAATCATTTTTAATAAATCTCAGCTAAATGCTCATCGTGCTTTGTAGACAAGTCTGAACGACTAGAACGAAAACGACCAGCTATAGCTATTGCCCGTTGTCTTCTTTCTTCTAAACTGACTGTTTCAACAGAATGAAGAAGCTTGTTGACACCCACTCGAATCAATTCTGCCATAGAAACCCTTTTTTTTGCTGCTAGTCTTTTTAAAGCAACAGCCTGTTTTTCAGTTAACTGTATCTGTGTCCGAACCATTATTTATCCTCCATGCTTACACATACGGTATAATGATAACACGTCTTAACCTATCAAGGTCAAGCCTTTTTCTTTACCTGCATTTCCTGGGATTTTCTTCACCCACCTCCCCTTGCATCGGATTGTTTGGGATGTAGGGACGTCCGCCGCAGGCGGATTATACCACTTGAACCCTATTTTCCTCTTATTGAGATTCCGTAAAAGTAATATCGTAGCTCAAGGGGGCATTGCAAGAAGATAGTGAAGTGAAAATGCCTCTAATCTTGCTATACGATAATCGAGTCAGACACAATCGCCATACAATTAAAAAATCTTGACAAATGCAAGCAAGACATATAATTTGTTTGCATAAATTGACCTAAAGAGGCTTTCCAGTGCCGGTTTCAGAGAGGACAAAAGAAATCATCCTGAGCGCAGCAAAGGACTTGTTTGCACAGAAAGGCTTTTTCAAGACAACGTATGCTGATATTGCCCGCCATGCAGGTGTAAATCAGGCCACAATCTATCGGGGCTTTAAAACCAAAGAAAATATTTTCAAGCTCCTCCTTGAAGAAGAATATAAGTCTATCGTCAAAGAATCATTCCAATCACTGAGTACAGAGGAACCAACGCTCTGCAAATTGAAAAGGTTGTTAACCACAAACTTGCGGTTAACCACCCAGAGCCGCCTTTTTCAGCACATTTTGCGTGATGAATACAGCCAGTTTCGAGATTTTTTTAATACCAAGCAGGACAAAGCAATCCAGGAACTCTATTCCCTCATTGAAAAAGGCATGGAGAAGGGTGAAATAAAAAAAGAAGACCCGGCTTTCCTGGTGTCTCTCCTTTTATCCTTCAGTTATGCACTCCGTAATCTTTATCGAAGTGAAGTCCTGCCTCTCGAGAGTAAATACAACCTGGATCACTTGGTTGAGACCATCAATAATGTTTTTATAGAAGGCTTCATTAAGAGCTTTACGATCGAAGATAAAGTTAATAGTAATAATAATGTATGAACGTTACGGGAAAGGAGAACAACTTGGAGTCAAGTGCTAAGTTTTTACAAAAAATGATACAGTGCTCCCTGCTTGAAAAAGGCAAGGCGAAGCCCTTCAAGCCTGGCGACAAAAAAGAGCTCTCCCCTGAGTGGGACAGGGATAAATGTATACGCTGCGGACTCTGCTATGCCTTTTGTCCGGATGGCGCTGTTTACAGGACAGATGATGGTTACTTTGAGGCAAACCTTGATGCGTGCAAAGGATGCGGTATTTGTCATCGCGAATGCTGGTTTGGCGCTATCAGCATGGTGATGGAGGAGTAAGCGATGGATACATTCAGTCTTTTTGTTGCAAACTTTCTTCCCTGCAAGGAGTACTTTGTCCCGGAAAAAAATCACGCCTGTCCGGGATGCGGGCTTGCATTGGCTGTCCGCCAGGCCTATAAGGCCCTGGAGAAAGACGTTGAGAAGGCAGTATGGCAAGTTTCACAAGGTGGAGACGGGATTTCACTATTACGGGTAAAAAAGGGGAAGGCAGACATGACCCTCTGTTTTGATAATGAAGCCGGGGGGAACTTATCTGAGACGATAAGGAAAAGAATGCCTTCCGATGCGGTTGCTGAAGGCGTTTCCTATGTGGCTACAGCTTCTCCCAGTTATCCTTTTGATCTGAATGAAAAACTGAAAAAGGCACTCGATGGTGAAGGAAGAGCACACATTCATATCCTGTGTCCATGCCCTGTCGGCTGGCAGTTTGAACCGGAACTGACAGTTAAAATAGGTCGTTACGCTGTGGAAAGCAGGGCTTTTCCGCTCTATGAGGTGCAGGGAGGGACGTATCGTCTCACCGTTTCTACGCCCAAGCCTCGAGTGGTAGCGGAGTATCTGAAGGCGCAGAAGAGGTTTGAGAACCTTTCAGAGACGGACATGGAAGAGGCCACGAAAACCATTGAAAACGATTATCGAAAATTAACTGATAACGTACGGTAAGAGCTTTAGCCAATCATCATTAACCCTGAAAGGAGAGGGAAAATGACAGATGTACATGTTGAGTGGCAGGGTAAGAGCCAGGCCATGTTTGAAAAGATGCTGCAGGAAGTACCTGAGGCGGTGCGGGATGTCTTTCGGGGAAACCTGATGGGTCTTCTCCAGCAAAAATCCAAAGAAGGGGTGATCTTCGAGGACCATGTGGTAGAGGTTGTCAATGAGAAGGTCCCCGAACCGTTTAAGAGCAACATACTTAAGGCCTTCTCGCTCATGGGCGGCGTTGACATGAACAAGGTTTCAGAGATCATCGAGAAGTTTTCGGGTGGGCAGGAGTCTCTGATTTCCATCCTTCATGCTTTGCAGGATCAGTTTGGCTATTGCCCTGCAGAGGCACTGCTCCTGGTGAGTCAGAAAAAAGGTGTTTTCTTAAGCACTCTCTATCGGCTGGTTACTTCCTACCAGGCATTCCGTACTGAACCGCCCAGGAAATATACGGTAACGGTATGTAACGGAACGGGGTGTCATGTAAAGGGCGGCGGTGCGGTTCTCAGAGAACTGGAAAAGAAAGCATCGGGGAACGGCTCTCAGATAACCCTTGAGAAGGTCAGGTGTCTGGGTTGTTGTGATCTCTCCCCTGCTCTTATCATCAATGGACAGGTATATAGTGGCTCCGAGGGCCAGGCCAAGATCTCAGAACTGTTAGGTAAATAAGAGGAGCAGGTATATGAAAATCAATAAAGCTGAGGACCTGAAGAAGATCCAGAAAGAGGGAATGAAATTACTCTCTCCAGCCACACTCCGCATTACGGTCGGGGCAGCGACCTGTGGTTTTGCAAAAGGCGCTGGAAAGATTTTTGAAGCTTTGAAATATGAGGTGAAAAAGCAAAAAGTCAAAGCTGATGTTATCACGGTAGGATGCAGTGGCCTCTGCTATGCAGAACCCATTGTGGAGGTGATCCGCTCCGGCAAACCACGCATTACTTACGGGAATGTCCCGGTTGAAAAGGTAAGCGAGATGGTCAAGGCTATCAAGGCTGGTAAATTCATGAAAGACCTGGTGCTCATGCGGAGAGATGAAGAAAAATCACCCCTGGAAAAGGGGTCCGTTATTAAATATATAAAGGGAAAACTCCCCGAAGCATTGAGCGGCATCAAGGAATACCGGAAGCTTGACTTCTTTAAGAACCAGACAAAGCTCGTCAGCAGAAACTCTGGAACCATAAGTCCTGAAAGGATTGAGGAATACATTGCTCTGGGCGGATATACAGCCCTGGCCAAGGCCCTGTCCTCCATGACTACGGAACAGGTTATTGATGAGGTTTCAGCATCAAAGCTCAGGGGCCGCGGTGGTGCCGGGTATCCCACAGGTGCCAAGTGGAAGGCATGCCGGATAGCAGCGGGTGATAAAAAGTATGTAGTATGTAACGGCAGCGAGGGTGATCCGGAGATTGGAATGCACCGGAGCTTGCTCGAATCTGACCCTCACCTGATTATCGAAGGCATGATCATCGCCGGCTATGCTGTTGGGGCACAGGAGGGGTACATCTATGTGAATGATCGGTATCTCCTGGCTCTCGAACGGATCGAACAAGCCATGAAGCAGGCAGAAAAACAGGGGCTCCTCGGCAGGAATATTATGAAGTCCGGTTTTTCCTTTTCCCTGAAGGTCAAACGGGGAGGAGGTGCCTATATCTGCGGCGAGGAGACCGCCCTGCTCAATGCCCTCGAAGGGTCCTTTGCAGAGCCGCGTCCGCGCCCGCCATTCCCTGCAACGAAGGGGCTCTTGGGAATGCCCACCGTCGTTAACAATCTTGAGACCCTGGCGAACATCCCCCTGATTGTATTGAAGGGGGGCAAGTGGTTCTCAGGAATTGGTACGAAGCTCAGCACCGGTACGAAAATTGTTGCCCTTTCAGGCAACGTTGCGCATGCCTGCTGGGTTGAGGTCCCCCTCGGTATGCGTATTAAGGATATTGTTTCCCTCTTTGGTAAGGGTGCAGCCAGCGGGAAGAAGATCAAGGCATTCCAGGCAGGAGGGCCTTCCGGAGGCATTCTCCCTGCAAAAGCACTCAGCCTGAAGCTGGATTATGAACAGTTG
>JAPLJA010000069.1 GCA_026388815.1 Pseudomonadota bacterium | reverse complement strand
GGTAAAATAACGTTGATAAAGATACCCACCCTGTATAACCGTTACGGAGATATCTTTGTCCTGGTCTGTGCTGTTTTTTCTGCTGTGTTTCTGGCAGGAGGTTTTATAAAAAGGAAGAAGCGAAACGTGAGAGGTGAAAGGTAAAAAGATGTAAGGGCGAACCGGCGGCTCGCCCCTACAAACCCTGAAACTCGAAACTTAGGAAGGAGATTTACCATGCTCAGCGAATTACAGGACAAGCGTCAGCTCTTGGAAGGAAAGCTCAAAATTCTTGAAGGCTATCTTTGACGTAGGAGAGAAGAGCACCCGGCTGACGGAGTTAGAAAAGAGAATATCCGATCCGGCATTCTGGAACGACAGTGAAGAGGCAAAGCGGGTATTCAAAGAACGGAAGGTGATCCAGAGCGCCATTAACCTCTTTCACACACTAAGGACTGATCTCGAGGACTGTCAGGTACTCATCGAGCTGGCGAATGAAGAAGGAGATGGAGAGGTCGAGGATGATATCAACAGATACCTTACCAAGGTCGAACAAGAGATCGCCCAGATTGAATTTCAACGGATGCTTGACGGTGAGAATGACATCAATGATGCCATTGTAAGTATTCATGCCGGTGCTGGTGGGACCGAGGCACAGGATTGGGTGTCGATGTTGCTCAGAATGTACCTGCGGTGGGGGGAGAGGAAAGGTTTTAAAACTGAAGTGGTTGACATCCTCCCGGGAGATGAGGCGGGTATCAAGAGTGTCACGTTTACCGCCCAGGGCGATTATGCCTACGGATATCTGAGAGCCGAGGTCGGCATCCACCGCCTGGTTCGTATCTCGCCCTTTGATGCCAACAGCCGCCGCCATACTTCCTTTGCCTCAGTGTTTGTCTACCCCGACATTGAAGACGAGATCGTGATCGATATTGATGAGTCCGATCTGAGGGTAGATACCTACCGTTCCAGCGGTAAGGGTGGCCAGCACGTGAACAAGACCGATTCTGCGGTGCGATTCACCCACCTTCCAACCGGAATCGTCGTCCAGTGTCAGAATGAGCGTTCTCAACACAAGAACCGTGCCATGGCAATGAAGGTGCTTAAGGCACGATTGTACGAATTGAAGGTGAAGGAGCAGGCACAGAGGATAGAGGATCTCCACAGCGACAAGAAACAGATCGCCTGGGGCAGTCAGATCAGGTCCTATATCCTCCAGCCTTACCGGCTCGTTAAGGATCACCGCACCAACATCGAGAAGGGCAATGTTGATGCGGTCCTGGATGGGGAGATTGATGAGTTCATTGAAGGGTATCTGATGAAGAAGGAATAGTCGATGAAGGATATTGCCAACTTTTTGTTTGAGGTAGGAATGCTGAAGAAGACACCTCGGACCGGTCTTCAGTTTCTTGGTTCGGGAAGTGAATCGGTAGCCGAGCATATCTCCCGGGTTGTCTTTATTGGCTACACCCTATCCAGACTGGTCGGTAACGTGGATGAAGCGAGGATTGTTAAGATGTGTTTTCTCCATGACCTCCCAGAGGCCAGAACTGGGGACCTGAATTATGTAAATAAGAAATACGTAATAGCCCGGGAAGACAAGGCGGTGAAAGAACTGGCCAAGACCCTGCCTTTTGGGGATGATATTGAGTCTCTGATTGATGAGTTCAATAAGATGGAGACGCTGGAGTCCAAGCTCGCAAACGACGCTGATCAGCTCGAATTGATTCTCCAGCTCAAGGAATATCACGACCTCGGAAACCGTTATGCCGATGAATGGATTGATTATGCATTGAAGCGGCTCATCACCGAGGTTGCCAAAGACCTTGCCAAGACTATCCGTGAGACCGATTCTTCCCTCTGGTGGTTCAAGGAAAAAGGAGACTGGTGGATAACCGGGGGAAATCCGAAACTGGGGAATAATGATAAGCCTTAAATGCAGAGGTTCGGATTTCGGGATTGGGGGTTCTTATTAATTCCTAATCCCTATATTCCCAATTTCTACTCCCAACCTTTGTCGGTATCAACCACCGATCATGCAGTTTTGACAAGTGTACTCGTATATGTTAAATTTTTTACTAGTAGTAGCTCACAAGGAGATGAGATGAAATTTCATGTAGTAGTTGAACAGGATGAGTCTGGCTATTATGTGGCTGAAGTTCCTGCACTTCCTGGCTGTTTTTCTCAGGGCAAGACCTATGAAGAAGCCATCGCCAATATAAAAGAGGCTATTGAGGGATGGCTTGAGGTGATGGAATCTAAGCAGTCTTTTGACCCTGCCTGCCTTGTTGAAGTCGCTCTTTAATGGACAAGGATCTAAAGCTCTGCTCGGGTGCAGAAGTAGTGCAGAAGTTACAAAGAGCAGGGTGGTCTGCTGTTAGACAAAAGGGATCGCATGTAATGATGACAAAACCTGGTTATCAATGGACATTATCAATCCCCCAGCATCAAGAACTTGGACCAGGTATCCTCCGCAAATTGATACGTCAAGCAGGGTTAACCATCGAGGAATTTAATAACCTTTAAAAAAGGGGCGGACACACAGGCCCGCCCCGTCCATAAAACCGATGTGGAAATCCTGGCAATTGTACCGAAAGCAAAGGTTACTGCTTGGCTTGCTGAAAAGGGGGTAAAAGAATGAAAAACGTATCGCTATCAGAAGTCAAAGATCATCTTTCAGAATATTTGGATCTGGCAGAAAAGGAAGAAGTTATTATTACGCGTCATGGGAGGCCAGCAGGGGTATTGATCGGTTTCGCGTCAGAAGATGATTGGTTTGATTATCGCTTAGAAAATGATCCACGTTTCCTTGAGCGCATCACTGCAGCAAGAAAGAATTTGCGTGAAGGAAAGGGAGTACAATTAGAAGACCTTCCTGAATAAACCTCAATTTGTTAAAGAAAAAAGGGCGAGGCAACGCCTTAGCCAGCTTATAAAAAGCCAACCCGAGGACGGGCCAAACGTTTTATAGACCGAAGGCCGTCAGGCCGGAAGCCGCTCCTGCGGTAAATTCTTTTGCAATTCATAATCCGCATTGTCCGAACCCCGAATCCCTAATCCCGAGTCCCTGTTTTTCTCATTTCGCAATCCGCATTCGTCTTGTCCCTAATCCCTAACCCCTAATTCCGAAACCCTGTCTTTCTCGGCTCTGCACTTACCGGTCCGTGCATGGTGCTGGTTCCGTTGAGGTCGATGTCCTCGAGTTTGTAGTAATAAGTTGTTCTGTTCTTCACTCCTTCATCAATGAATTGATATGTTGCACCCTGGGTTGGCGAACCTTCTGCAAGAATCAATGAAGTATTAATCTTCACATACTCCCCCTCTTCCGATTCAGCACGGTAAAGATTGAAACCGGCGTTGTCGATTTCTGATTCGGTTGTCCATTTAAGTATGACTGTTCTGTCAGATGGGGAAGCGGTGAAGGAAGAGAGGGTAATTAGGGTTGGTTCAGGGCTACGAACAGGCCAAACGTAGTAGACGTCGCCGGGCTTACTGCCGCCGTAAACGAAGCCACCCCACATACCGACGATCCACGCGCTGTGCGGGTAGCCGGCGTAGGTAGTAGAAGACCAGTAATAGCTGGCCTGCACATTGGTGAAGGGATGACCTGAAGGAAGTGATGGAGAGTAGAGTGAAAAATCTGTCAGGCTGTGTAGTTCTTTCCGATTGGGAAGACGCCAGTCTGTGTAACCAAAGTTCGAATAGGAGCCTGCATTCATGCCTTTCACATAATCCAGTGCTTGCTGCCAGATTTTACTACCATTTGGGAGGTTTGCATTCTTCGTCCACATGAAGCCGGTGAGGTTATCGGTGATGGTGCCGTCTCCGTGATCGGTAAAGCCAGGATCGGGCCGGGCAGCCCCTGCCTGAATCTCCCCGTCCTGGCCGGTGCCGGCACAGGGTATTCCACCTCCTGATGTGTCGTAGCATTGCGTCTGGCCGGTCTTCGGAAGACAAATAACCGACTGATCTAACGACCCACACTGTCCGCTACGCACCGGCCAAACGTAGTAGTCGTAGCTGGACTTGCTGTCGTAGCTCACGTCGCCATTCGATATAATGACGATCAACGCGTAGGCCGAGCTGCTGGCGCCGGTAGTAGAAGACCAGTAATAGTCGTAATAGCCGACCTGCACATTGGTGAAGCCCTGGGCATTGAGCCAAGTTGAAGGGTGTGCTTCGTTTGCATTTATCAGGCTCTCCAGTTCGTTTACGTTGGGAAGGCGCCAGTCTGAATAGTCGGCAAGGGTCAGATTGTTGGCATAGTCCAGGGCCTGTTGCCAATCCGTTGTGCCACCGGGTAAATTGGCATTCTTTGTCCACATCAACCCGGTCAGGTTATCCGTCATTGTCCCGTCGGTGTTATCCGTGAATCGTGGATCAGGCCATGCGACCCCTGCCTGTATATCTCCATCCTGCCCTGTGCCTGCACAGGGAATTTCCATAGCCGGATAGGATGAGTCGTAACATTTGGTCTGTCCGGTGCGAGGCACGTCAACAGTGCCGGCAAAGGAACTGGAGGTTAACAAGAAAAACATTACTGATAAAACACAAATCTTTTTCATGGCTTTGCCTCCTCTGTTAAACAAAAAAGCCCCCACCAGTATTCAGACTGATAGGGGCTTTCTTCCATACTCCCTGAAAATGATACCCAACTTCCCCTCTAAACACAGGTATCTCCTGTTTTAAAAGGTTTATTTTGTTTGTCTGTAGCTTATGTACACTTTTATAGTACTTTTATGCGGGATTGCAAGAAAATAATATTTATATGTGGGAAAAAAAGTAAAGAAGGCAACAGGCAATGGGCAGTAGGCAATAGTGGATAGAAATTTAAGGATTCGGGGTTCGGGGCAGACCCCTGCTTTTTTACCCCACCTTTTCAATGAATCCCTTTGCAGCCTTGAGGGCATCTTGAACCATATTAACGAGGTATAGGTTACCCCTGTAATATCCAGCAATGTGTAAGGCTTCATAAAGGGCTTCAAACTCCCTTAATAGATTTCCATTATGGACTGCCAAATATTTTTTTAAGTTTTTCCTATATGCATCGATTGTCCTTGGAAGGTCCTTTTTGCCCAGTCCCTTTTTTAGAAGATGTTCATCTATCGCCATAAGAACGGCGAGATACGCTGTACCCATAGCCTCCCTTACAGGTTTTATATCCGTATAGGTGCTATTCTCCACAGGAGCAGTTTTCAATATTTCTCGTGCATTCTGCAGATACCTAAGTGCTTCCTTCATGCGCCTATCTCGCTAAATTGAATAGCTAATCATAACAGTTCGAGTCAAAATGTGTCAAGAATTATAAACAGGGATTCGGGGTTCGGGGTTAGGGTTTCGGGCTTGAGGGAAATGAATTAACGTGCTCTTAAAGTCTGGATGAGGCGGTTGAGCATCTTGCCGATATTTTCAATCTCTTTCTGCAATTGCTCAAGTTCATCCTTGCTAAGATAGTCTAATTGGTGGGCAATTATAAGATGGGTTTCTAATTCCATGAGAGAACCTCGAGCAATGAGCAGAAATTGAATATATTCCTTGGTTGACCCTCTCCCCCATCCTTCAGCAATATTGGCAGGCACTGATGTGGTTGCCCTTTGGATTTGAGCTATAAGCCCGAATCTTTCCTCGTTAGGGAATTTCTTGGCCATCCTGTATGTTTCTATAGCCAGATTGACTGATTTCTGCCAGACCTCTAATTCCTTATAACTCTTCATCTTGTTTTTCCCTAATCCCCAACCCCCAGTCCCTAATCCCCGTCTTTCTCACATCACCCTGATCGGCAGGATCATCGTCTGGAGGCCGTGGAAGATGAGCCTCTGCTGCAAAACATAGGCAGCCTGGTTGTGTAAAAATCTGTTTAAGAAAGTTTCTTCTTTAAAAACCAGTTTTCCTGCAAAAAATATCGTATTTGGATATTGTTTTGCAATCTCAAGGCATACTTTCTCCAGTTCATCGATGGGATCGGTCCCCAGAGAAAAACGATATTCTGCGTAGAGGCCCAGGCGGTTAGCCGCTATAACGTATTTCTTTAAGTCGCTTTCAGTGGCGGTCCTGAGATTTTCAACTTCATCTCTGCCCTTGAACTTGCTTGAGTCAATTTCTCCAATTGAAAGAAAGATATGCCTCTCAAAGTGGTATGGTAAAAGTTTCTGAATAGAGAGGAGGGTATGGAGTCCCAGCCCATTGTACCCGCTTACGAGTACGACGGCTGTATTTGCATCCTTAGAGGGAATCCCTTGAGGAGGCGTTTGTGATGAACTCTCTATAGCGGCTGCCAGCTGATCAAGTCTTGTGAGCGCTCCCTTTACACCTTTATAATGACCCTTTACGATGAAGCAGATGATGATGAGGCTGGTGGTAATTGCAAGGGTTAACCATCCTCCTTCTCTGAATTTGATTGAAATGGTGGTTAGCAGGATACTTAACGTTAATATTAGCCCAATACCATTGGTAAAAAGCTTTCTTACCCACCGCGCTTCATGTTTTGATTTCAGCCAGTGTACGCACATCCCCAGCTGCGAGAGGGTAAAGGTTAAAAACACATTGATGCTGTAGATGATGACAAGGAATTTTACGCTTCCGCCGGTATAGAGCAATATGCTTAATGAGGCAAAGCACATGAGGAGAATACCATTCTGGGTAACCAAACGATCGCTTAAGTATGCAAAACGTCTCGGTATCCAACCGTCTAAAGCCATGTTAGATAAAACCCGCGGACCATCAACAAATCCAGTCTGGGCACCGACAAAAAGGATTGCTCCTTCTGAAATGAGGGTAAGGAGGATAAACCAGATCCCAATGCTGAATTCTCCCATCTTCCAGCCAGAAGCAATCTTTTCAATAAGGGAGGCATTCAAGGTTTTTCCTGCCTGGAAGGAGACATCGTTCAAGAGATAACAAATAATGATACCTGAAGCGGTAATTGATAGAGAAATAGCGAGGTAGAGCAAGGTCTTTTTCCCCGTTTGAACGTGTGGCTCCCTCAGTACAGGGAGTCCATTGCTGACCGCCTCAATTCCGGTATAGGTGCCTGCTCCCATACTGAATGCTCTCAAGAAGATGAAGAGCATCATCAAGGGTCCAAGTTCCCTTACGCCAGCGATGGTTTGTTCACCAGTGTGAGAGAGCAAGTCGGGGACCCTTCCTAAGTGGAGGAATATCCCTTGTGAGATCACGATGATGTGAGTGATGACAAACAGGAGAAAGATGGGGAGAAGAACTTTAACAGATTCTTTGACCCCTTTAAGATTAAGTAGCGTTAAGACACCGATCATGACAACTTCACTGACCAGTTTATATTTTTGATAGACAAGAGGAAGAAAACTGAAGATCGCGTCTGCCCCGCTCGCTACGGAGACGGCGATTGTCAGATTATAATCAACTAAGAGGGCACACCCAGAGACAACACCCGCAGTTGGGCTCAAGAGTCTGGTTGCCACCAGATACCCACCACCACCTGAAGGAAAGAGTTCAATAATCTGGGAATAGCTAGTCGAGATAATCAATACGGTGATGGTAGTAGCCAAAGCAAGATAGAGTGCCAGATACTGGTAATTACCTAATGCCAGAAAGGCTTCTTCAGGGCCATAACAGGATGAACTTAATCCGTCAGAACCCAATCCTACCCAGGCGAAAAAGGCGATGAGCGAGAGATTGCGGAATATCCTGGGATCAAGCGGATTTTTCGCCCTCCCGATGATAAACCGTTTTAAGAATTTTAGCATACTGGAGTTTTTATATAAAAAGGAGGGGAGAGACTGTTCCAATCTCTCCCCTTTTCCAGGTGTACTATTGAACTGGCTAAATCAGGTTATGGAGCAGCAGGTTTCTCCGGTGCAGGGGCAGTCGGTGGTTGCTCTGCCGGTGCAGCAGGTGCAGCTTGCTCGGTACCCGGTGCGGGCGGCGGAGGAGCTTCCTCTTTCTTCTTGCATCCGAAGAAGGTAGTGGCACTTATAACCATCAATACGGCCATCAAAAGAACTGTCTTTTTCATTTTACCTCTCCTTTAGTTATTTAAACTTTACTGTGAAACCGAAAACCATACCCACTCTGAGGTGATCCGCCCCAGAGGTTTTGCCCTCACTTGTTACAGAAAGGGCTTACCAATGTATCATTGGTAATGTAAAACAACATTCTTTTTCGTAGCCAGCCTTACACCCCCTCTCTTTTTTATGGTTTTATATATATTTTGTTATAGCTCCTTTTGCAACCAAGTCTATTTCTATCACAACCAATTATCTTTGAGAAGAAAATTATTTTGACATATATCACATTTAAAATGTGAAGACAAGAAATAGCCTTCTCATATCGTTGAACAGAGGAGCGGAGAGGTTTTTATACAGTTCCTTTTAGCACCTTTCTTTATTCTCGCCGTTGCGTTTTCGACAATGGAGATGATCAGGTCTTCGTAGCTCAAGCCTGCTTTCTTTGCTGACCTCACGAACCCCGCTCCAGGAGATATGTCAGGATTAGGATTGACCTCAATGATATAAGGGACGTTATCAGAAGAAAGTCTCAGGTCAATGCGGGCATAGCCCTGACAGTGGAGTAAGGTATATGCCTTCATTGCTACCGCTTCTACTTTCTCCTGTAACTTTTTGTCCAGTTTAGCAGGTATGGTGGGCTTGGTACCTTTGTATTCAGGGCTGTTTACCTTCCACTTGCTGTTATATGATACTATTTTGGGGTAGCCGGATGGAAGGCTGCTGAAGTCAATTTCAGAAATCGGCAGGATCTGAGGATTTTCGTTCCCCAGGATCCCGACATTTAACTCTCTGCCCTCAATGTATTCCTCAGCGATAAGCGGTTGAAAACCCTGATCAAGGAGCCTGGATACCTGCCTTCTCAGCTGGCTGGAATTCTTGACCACAGAGTCAAGGGTTATCCCGATACTCCCATCTTCCTGCAGAGGTTTTACAACGAGCGGGAATCGTACATTCGATGGCAGGCCGTCAACTTTATCCTGGTAAACAGTAAAGTTTGGTACGGGAAGACCATGAGAGCGGAGGAGTTCTTTTGACTGGGCCTTGTTCAGAGAGAGAGCAAGCGTGCGGCCGTCAGAGCCCGTATATGGGATATTGAGGAGGTCGAGCAGGATAGGGATGTTGCTTTCCCAGATACTCCTGCCAAAGAGACTCTCGCAAAGGTTAAAAATACACTTGGGGTTCAAGCGCTTGAGTGCCTGAATAAATTCTGTAAGGTCGGTTTTAACCCCGATGACAGCGGTCTGATAATGGCATTTGGTGAGGGCAGCCTGAACGGCAATGACTGATTTAATAACGCTCTGTACGGCAATCAGGTCGTGCCGATTCCGGAAGCATAACTGGTGAGAATTATCGTAGATGATTGCCACATCGCATTTACCCATGCAGTATTCCGTACCGCTTGCATGCGATGTGCAATACTTCAAGAATCAACTGATTGTAATCCATGTCCGCTGCCCGTGCCGCTTTCGGAAAACAGGAATTGTTTTCAGGACGGGGGAGTATCCCGGGGAGGGGGTTGAGTTCCAGTATATGAGGGATTCCAAAGGAGTCAAGCCGGATATCAATCCGGCACCAGTCACGACAGCGCATGATACGGTAAGCTTTGACGGCCGTGCTTTTAATCAGGGTTTCCGCCTCTTCATCTATCTCTGCCGGACAGGTGAATATCTTGAGAGGACTGTCCACGGTATCCCAGATCCATTTTGCCTCATAAGAATAGATGCGGTTAGCATTCGGGGGCAGCTGGTCAAAATCAAGCTCGATGACCGGCAGGACTCTGACCTCCTTACCATTGCCCAGGAGAGCAACGGTGAACTCCCTGCCTTCAAGGAACTCTTCTGCCAGCGCTGGCTGATGGTAATCTTTGAAGATGGTTTTTACCTTGCCGGAGAGTTCTTTGGCATCATAGACGAGCGAGTTATTGTAAATCCCCTTGCTTGAACCTTCGTGGCATGGTTTGACCAGAAGGGGGTATCGTAAGTATTTAGCGCTCCCGTTGCCGTTAGCGCTCGTTAAAACCTTGAACCGTGGTGTGGGGATGTGATGGTACGCAAGAATCTCTTTGCATCGCACCTTATCCAGGCACAGCGAAAGGGTGAGGGGGTCTGAACCAGTATAGGGGATATGGAGGAATTCTAACATGGCAGGGATGTGGGCTTCCCGCGACACTCCCTTCATGCCTTCAGCGATGTTAAAGACAATATCGGGTTTTTCCTCCTGCAGTGTTTTAAAGGCATGCTCGTTTGCCTCGATGGGAATAATATCATGAGCTTGAGCAAGGGCATTCTGAATGGCCTCTATGGTTTCAAAGTCATCCCATTCGGCATAGAGATCAGGAGGGAGATGTTCTGATTTTTCTCCCTGGGACATTTCTTTCTTCAGGTTATAGGTCAAGCCGACGCGCATTGTTTTGCAATTACCTCCACGCTTCTCTTGTAAGGTCCAAGAGGTTCACTATACTTGAACGTCTTTTTCTCGTAGTTCCTCAGACAGATTTCCCCCGGAGATTGGGAGAGGAGGTAGTTTGGGGACAGCGGGATCTTTCCTCCTCCTCCGGGAGCATCGATGACAAAGGTAGGGACTGCGTACCCGGTGGTATGTCCTCGGAGCTTTTCGATGATATGAATTCCGGTAGAAACCGGGGTGCGAAGATGCTCAGTGCCCTGGGCAAGGTCACATTGATAGAGGTAGTAGGGTCTCACCCTGATCTTCAGCAGTTCGTGCATTAACTTTCTGATCGTTACTGCGGAGTCGTTGATACCCCTGAGGAGAACGGTTTGACTGCCGAGAGGAATACCGGCATCAGCCAGTGCCTCACATGCCCTCTTTACTTCAGGGGTTATCTCCCGCGGGTGGGTAAAGTGAATGCTCATCATCAGGGGATGGTATTTCTTCAACATCTGCAGCAGATGACCGTTTATCCTCTGAGGTAAAGTAACAGGCACGCGTGTACCGATGCGCAGCAACTCAACGTGGGGTATCTTCTTCAGGTTCTGGAGAATTCCCTCCAGTTTTCTTTCATGGAGGGTGAGAGGGTCGCCTCCGGAGATCAAAACATCACGGATCTTTCTGTTGCTCCGGATGTAGGCATAGACTTTCTGAAGGTTCTCATCAGTGATGGAGCTTTCGTTATTTCCTACGATCCTTCTTCGGGTGCAGTACCTGCAGTAGGTAGCGCAACGGTTGGTAACCAGAAGCAGGACCCGGTCTGGATAGCGATGGACCAGACCAGGAACAGGAGAGTCTTTATCCTCTCCGCAGGGATCCTGCATATCTGATTCTGAAAGGTGGGATTCTTCAACCCCGGGGATTACCTGTCTACGAAGCGGACAATTGGGATTTTCGGGATCAAGGATGCTGGCAAAGTAGGGAGTAATTGCCATGGAAAATTTCCGGTAGGGGTTTTCAATGCCTCGTCTCTCTTCGGGAGAAAGCTGGATGACCTGTTCGAGTTCTGCTAAGGTGGTTATCCGGTGGTTACATTGCCATATCCAGTCATCCCAGTTCTTGTCCCGATGCGGGCTTTTGTGCTTC
>JAPLJA010000260.1 GCA_026388815.1 Pseudomonadota bacterium | reverse complement strand
ATAGGGGCAGGGGTTGGGAGGTCAGGGTCTCCGATACTGAGATTGATGATATCCATCCCTTTCCGGGCTGCCTCTTCCCTCATCTTATCGATGGCGGCAAACAGGTAGGGGGGAAGATTTTTTATGCGGTCTGCCTTTACGATCGACATAATTTACCTCAATCTAATGTAAAGGTAGCTCCTCATTGCTCAACAATCTTCATTCGCGTTCGGAGCTCCTTCTTCCAGTTTTCCACAGGTTTCATTTGAGCCCCAGCACATCCAGCATATCGTATAAGCCCTTTTTCTGGCCCACGATCCACCTGGCTGCCCTTACTGCGCCCCGGGCAAAATTCTCACGGCTCAGGGCACGGTGGGTAAATTCGACCCTTTCTCCAATCCCGCCAAACATCACGGTATGCTCTCCCACAATATCACCAGCCCGGTTTCTCTCACCGATCATGCCCTTCCGCTCATACCTCGCTACTTCACCCAGGTTTCTCTTCAATGACTTTGCCACAATCTCAGCCATCTTCAAAGCGGTGCCGCTCGGCGCATCCTTCTTCATGCGGTGGTGTGCCTCAACGATCTCCACATCGTAATCATCACCCAGCACCTGGGCAGCCTCGCTTATCAGCTTAAACAGCAGGTTCACCCCCACGCTCATATTAGGAGAAAAGACGGTGCGGGTCTCGGAGGCAATCCTCTCTATCTCCTCCCGCTCTTTGGGAGAAAAGCCTGTCGTCCCGATGACGATCGCCCTTTCCTCAAACACTGCCCACTTCAGGTTTTGGAGGGTGCTTTCCGGTGTGGTAAAATCGATGATCACCTGGTAATCATTGGGCACCTTCGACAGGCTCTCCGTAATGACCACGCCGCCCTTCCCCGTTCCCCGGGTCTCACCCATCTCATGGCCGATGAGGGGATGACCGGCCCTTTCAGTCGCTCCGACCAGCTCAATCCCTTCACTCTCCTGAATAACCTTGATGATGAGCCGCCCCATCTTGCCGCAGGCACCAATCACCACTGCACGTACCGGACGTTCTGGCATAAAAAACTCCCTTAATTACGGAGATAATAGATAAAAAACTATATCTGTATTGCGTCCTTATTGTCAAGGTTCTCTAACGTGAATTATACAGTATTTGAGGTAACAGGTTATCTGTGCTATATTTCAACAAGTGTAATATTTATGGCAATGAGGTCATAAAATAATAACAGAAAAAGACAAGAATATAATTTTACCATAGGATCAAGATGAGTTCTTATGAAAAAGGAAATTGTTTACCTTGATACCTCGGTTCTGAGTGCTTATTATGATAAGAGGACAAAGGAACGGCAGGAAATAACTGTCAAGTTCTGGAATCATACTCTGCCTACTTATCAGGTATGTATATCAGAAATTACAATTGAAGAATTAGAGAATACCAGAGATGAAATCTTGAGAAGAAAATTTAGGCAACTCATTGAAGGTTTTAAAGTGTTCAAGTCTAATGAAAGAATTCGAGATTTAGCACGAATCTATATTACAAGAGGAATATTCCCCGAAAGATATTTTGATGATGCCCACCATGTAGCTATAGCTTCTTTTTATAAGGTCGCATTTGTAGTCTCTTGGAATTTTGAACATTTGGTTAAGGTAAAAACAAGAAGGCTGGTGAACTCGATTAATCTCTTAGAGGGATTTAAAGAGATCGAGATCGTCTCACCCCAAGAATTGTGAGGAGGTTCAATGGGCGAGATAGAATATTTTGACTATAAGAAGGTTGCCAGAGAAATGAGAATACCCATAGGCATTCTGAAGAAGATTGAAAGAGAAGTAAAAAGAGAGTTTCCTTCTGACAAGATGATGTACGAACTACACGTTCTCAGGGCGCTGAGAAGTAAAACCTGGCAGAAAGATTTTAAAGGGCAGACTTAAAACCTTCTCTTCGCTCTCTATTCAAGCTTCGCAGTAATTAGCGCAGTAATTAGGGTGATTAGGGACAGGTTCATATTTTATTCTAAGATTTTAAAAGAATCGGAGGAAATTTACCGATGGCTAAAGTCAAAAGTAAAGTAAAGAAATATTTAAAGGAATATATCGAAGAAGCAAATAAAATATGCCCTGTTGACAAAGCCATTCTTTTTGGTTCCCATTCCCGCGGTAATTTTAATGATCAGAGTGACATTGATATTGCTATTTTTTCAAGAAAGGTACACGACAAAAACAGGTTGAAGATTATGAGTAAAATGCTCTTGCTGATAAATAAATTTAAAATTGACATTCAACCCATTGTTTTTTCCTACCAGGATTATCTGGATGAAGATAACGATTTTATCTTGAATGAGATAAAGAAAAAGGGAGTTGAAATATACAGCAGCACATAATAAGGGTGAACCGGCGGCGTCTCTATATAAGACTGAAAGCCCGCCGCAGGCGGGTAAATTTTTCAATCCCTACTCCGTATTCCGCATTTCCTACCCCCTGATCCCGAAACCCTGCTAATCCCTATTCCAGAGTCCCCAATTCCCTGGCATCGCCCTCATCGGCCAATTGGAATTAAAGACGGATGCACATTTATATACATATACAAAATCAATGTGCTAATAATAGGGACACTATGATAGATCCGTTAGAAGACTTCGATTGGCAGTCGCTATATCAGCTATACGACAAGAAATGTCGTGACACTGGCAGATTCAACCCTAATGTTCTTGCCTTGGATAGTTTCTCGCAAAGACCAAGTTCAGATAGAGAATTGTATTACGAACTTCTGAATAGAGTTGCCAACGAGCGAAGTTCAGGGGCAATCATGTCTCTCTCAACGTACGAATCTATTGTGTATTGGAAAATGTACTCCACAAGCCTAAAGATAAATAATGATCTCAGACAACGACATGAAATACGTACGAAGCTCCAAAACCTCCTCACCGGTTTAAACAACTTCCCTGAGACAATTGAAAACCGGGCATCTGAGGTGCTTGACCTTGTCAGACGCATGTTAGAACTTGGGTTATATGGTATGCGTTTGCCTGTTTGTACAACAGTTCTCCACTTCATGTATCCGGGAGTCATTCCAATTTTTGACCAAATGATACTAAGGGCAGTTGGATATAGTAAAACGGAAATAAGTCAGAAACAACTCAATCAATCAAAAGAGCTTTATGCCGAATACCTCGAACACCACTGGTCACTTGTTGATAAATATTTAATGAAAATCTCTGGTTTTCAGGAATCGCCTATACGCATAATTGAGATGGCATTGTGGGTTAAGCGGGATGAGGTATAGACTTTAAACGTCAATGTGATACGTACTGATTATAGCAGCTAATCACATCATTCCAGATTATCTGCCCACTGACATAGGTATTATATTTTGAAATCACCTGGTCCCAGGTTGAACACTCGGAAGGCTGAATCATTCCTCCACGAACAGGCCATAAATAAGTGCTAGAATCGGATTTATAATGGCTAGAGACGTAACCATCCCACATATCAATGGCCCAAGCGTAGTTAGGATAATAAAAACTAGTGGTAGATGACCAGTAATCGTCAGATATCACACTATTAAAGGGATGACCAAGCGGAATGGATGGTCTACATAATGAAAAGTCTGTCAAGCTATGCAGTTCTTTTCGATTAGGAAGACGCCAGTCCGTGTAACCAAAATTCTCATAGGTTCCATGATTCATCCCTTTTATATAATCCAGTGCCTGTTGCCATGTGATTTCATCGTCTGGAAGATTAGCATTCTTTGTCCACATGAGGCCAGTCAAATTATCTGTCACTGTTCCATTTACATGGTCGGTAAACCTCGAACTGGGCCAAGCAACCCCTGCCTGAATATCACCATCTTGACCTGTTTCTGTACATGGTATTTCAACATTTGCTGTGTCATAGCACTTTGTCTGTCCAGTTTTCCAAATGTTAGCCGGATAAGTGGTGTCAGGAGAATTCTGCTGTCCAGATCGAACAGGCCAAGTATAAGAAGAGTGATCGGACTTTACGCGAAAACTTATGCTGACGTCACTGGTGCCCATATATGCAACCCATGCATCATCCATAGAGCCGTAGAGGGTAGTTGATGACCAGAAGTAATCAGACTGCACATTGGTAAATCCCTGAGAGTTAAGCCAAGTAGCTACATTGACTTCATCTGCATTTGTAAGGCTTTCAAGCTCATTTACATTAGGAAGACGCCAGTCAGAATAACCGCCTAAGGTTAAATTGTTGCAATAATCAATGGCTTTATCCCATCGCGTCTTATATCCTGGAAGGTTGGCGTTCTTTGCCCACATCAAGCCGGTAAGATTATCCGTTACACAATCCCCATTTACCGTAAATCTTGGACTGGGCCATTCCACTCCAGCCTGAATTTCTCCATCCTGCCCGGTCCCGGCACATGGAATTTCAATGCCTGTCGTATCATAACACTTTGTCTGCCCGGTTCTGGGCAGGTTCACGGTGCCGGCAAAGGTGATACCAGCCATGAGAAACATAAAGATTACGGTTAAAGAAAGGATTCGGTTTTTCATTTTGACCCCCTGTTTTATCACCCAAAGAAATTATCGCAAGAGCGACCAAACGTTTTACGTAGGGGCAGACCTGCGTGTCTGCCCTTTCCTAAATGGTCATAATTCAATGGGCGCATACACAGGTGCGCCCCTACGTAAGACTGAAGGCCGTGCTTCGCGGTAATGTCTCTACCCGAAGACGGGCCAAACGTTTTTTTAACTTCTTGCAAATACATATAGACAGACAGAATTAAGAGGCTTACTAACTACTTGAGAGAAAATAGCCAGTCCTTCCACCTGCCTGCCCTCACATGGCTTTCTGAGGCTAATGTTTGATGGATGTGTGTCTTGTTGGGGTTAGATATAAAACTAAATACCGTATAAAGTTAAGAAAAAATCGATTTTGCTTCACCTATTGACATGCCTGGCAGGTGGTAGATAATACAGGTGCTATTCCACGGTGAACTCCATATCAGAAAACGCAGGAGGATTCGATGATACTCATAACCGGTGCTGCAGGGCACATCGGGAAGAGACTGGCTCAGCGATGCCTGGGCGATGGCATAGATTTTATCGGTATAGATTATGTTGACAATGCAGAGCTCCCTCGAGACAGATTCAGCAGGCTGGACGTGAGAGACCCTGCGGTTGCAGAGCTCATTGAAAAGAAGAGTGTTGATTCGATCATCCACCTTGCCTTTTGCACCAAGATAAAGGCAGATGCAGCGACAATGCACGATATCGATATCAATGGCTCGAAAAATGTTGCTGAGTGTGCGGTAAAGAAGGGCATTCAGAACATTGTCTTCATCAGCAGCGGACGGGTGTATGGAGATTTGAAGAGGGAGGGCGGGATGTATGACAGCGAAGGAACCTACCTCAATCCCGTTGATGATCCCTACGCCCAGAATAAAATCGAGGCAGAGAAGCTCTTCCAGGATTACGGGAAGAAGCATGGAATCAAGGTTGCTATCCTCCGGCTTGGCATTGTCTGCTGGAAAGGAGGCGGTGCCGGTACCGGAGACATGCTCAAGGCAGCATCAAGAACAGGCCGCTTCATTGCACTGGGCCGTCATAATCCGCCTGTCCAGCTTGTTCACGTGGATGATGTGATTGATGCCTGTCTCAATGCCATAGGCAAGGAAGGGATATTCGATATCGTCTCAGAGAACACAATGCCTATCGTAGACATGTTTGCAGAGGCAGCCAGGATGGGCGGTAAAAAGCCTTCCTGCATCAGACTCCCTGAAAAGCCCACGCTCTTCGCTGTTGCCATCCTCTGGAAACTTGGCCTGTCCCCCGTACCACCCCTCTACCTGAAGATGTTCGGGTATGACATCACGAGGGATTTGTCGAAGACCATAAACGTCCTGGGAAGACCCCGCTACACCATTCAGCAGATCCTCAAGGAGATTGTCTAAAGCTGAACAGATCTCTCCGCATCCTTCATCGTTACCCTGCGGGCTGACTTTTAGATTGACACACCGGTGTTCTCTTTCTATAGTGAGCTTCTATTGTTGAATGGCAACAGGAGGAGAAATACACCGTTATGAAGCATGCATCAGTAACCTACAGAAGAACTGCTCCGGAAAAGGGATACACTGACCATCTGCTCAGGATCGATCTCAGCAGGAAGAGCATTTCTGTAGAGACAATCCCGAAGGAAATGCGGGAGAGATACGTGGGCGGCCGGGGCTACTGCCTGAAGCTCGTCTACGACGGAACCAACGCTTCCACTCGCTACAACAGCCCAGAAAACGTTCTCGCCCTTGCCGGCGGCCCCTTCTGCGGAGAGACCGGGTTTGTGGGGACCGGCAAATTCATTGCAGGGACGATCTCGCCCCTCACAGACACATTCTGCGATTCCAATGTGGGCGGCCATTTCTTTCCCCTCGTCAAGATGGCCGGCTTTGACGCCCTTGCCGTCACCGGCAAATCACCACGCGACGTGATGGTGGTCATCGACGGTGACAGGGAAGAAGTCAGTATTCTTGACGCCCCGGAAGGTGATATTACGCTTTACGGAGCTGAACGGCTCATCGAGGAATGGAAGGGAGACGGGAAGGCAACGAACGTGGCATTTGTCACCGCCGGCATTGGTGCAAAGCATACTTGGTTCGGCTGCCTGAACAGTGTCTATTACGACAGCAGGCGGAATCGCTGCCGCTCAAAGCAGGCGGGAAGGGGCGGCACCGGTACGGTACTGCGTCACAAAGGGCTCTGGGGCCTCCTCGTGAAGTGCAACGCACCGGTTGCCAATGCAAACCACCCGGCTGATCATGAGAGAATTCGTACTGCCGGACATAAACTCCGGGAAGTTGTCCGGGAGGTTGACCCGAAGGCCATGCGCCTCGCCAATCAGGGTACGACATCCCTCATTGACATGATGAACGCCAATGACCTCCTCCCCATCAATAACTATCAGTTTGGAAAAGATGAACGGGCCCAGAAGGTTTCTGGCCTGGTTTTTGAAAAGGAGGTCTTCAAACAGAATGTGCCGGACGGCTGTTACCCCGGCTGCAACCTCGCCTGCACAAAAGGGTGCGAGGGGTACACCCTGAGAACCGGCTCCTTTGCAGGGAGTCAGGTCGGCGTGGACGGGCCGGAGTATGAAACTGCTGCCACAGCCACCAACCTCGGGATATTCGATATTGACTACATGCTTGAATACTCGTGGTACTGCGACCAGTATAGCCTCGACACGATCAGCCTGGGGGTTACCCTCTCGTTCCTGTTTGAGGCCTACGAGCGGGGCCTGCTGACAGAGGAGGATACCGGAGGACTCAGGCTCACCTGGGGAAATAGAGATGCAGCCCTTGAACTGATGCACCTGATCGCTGCCGGCACACCGGGTTTTCCGAGCGAAGCAGGGCGGAGTGTGCGCTCCATCAAGGACTGGATCGCAGACCGTGCTGCGCTCCGCCTCGGGCGTTCTCGTGAAAGTGTTGTCGAAGAACTGTCCCGGTTTGCCATGGAGTGCAAGGGCCTTGAATTCTCCATGTACATTACCAAGGAGTCACTCGCCCAGCAGGGCGGGTACGGTTTTGCTCTCAAGGGTCCTCAGCACGATGAGTCGTGGCTTATAGGTATAGACCAGCTCCGCAAGGAACTCCCTACGTTTGAAGAGAAAGCTGAGGCACTCTGGTGGTTCCCTCTCTTTCGTACCTGGTTTAATATGGTTGGTCTCTGCAAGCTCCCCTGGATCGATGTCCGCAACCCGCAGGCTCAATATACTGAGTCGCCTTCCAGGAACCTGCCCACCATCGAATACTACCTTGACCTCGTGAATGCCACCTTTGGCACAGAAAGGACCCTTGACGACCTTTTGCTTGAATCGGAACGTTCCTACCTGCTCCAGAAGCTGATCAACCTGCGGCAGGGGTTCGGCACGAGGGAGCATGACGCTGTTCCGCTGCGTGCCATGGCGCCTGTCTTCATGCAGGAGTACCGTTCACGGAAAGATTACTACGATGCCTGTCTCAGGGAAGTAGCTCACGTCGCTATCGAAGGGAAGCCGGATGAGGAACGACTCTCACTGCTTCAGGAGTACCGGAGGAGCCAGTATGAAAAGCTGATGGACGCTGTGTACCGGAGAAAGGGATATGACGAGAATGGTATCCCGCTGGATGAAACGCTCAGGAGGCTCGGTTTCGATACGCCAGAGTTTATGGAAATCGTCCGAACTGCCCGGAAGAGGATCGCAGAGGGAGATACTGCCTTATATCCACGCAGAGTTAAAGAAGGAGAGAGTTTGGCCCTTTAACATTAACTTGTTATCCAAGGAAAGATTATGGCACAGGAAAAAGCATACAAAGATCAGTTTAGCGTGGAAAAGGTCTCGGAGATCGCCAAGATCGTAAACCGCTACTATCAGGAAGTTGCCATTACCAAGATTTCCGGAACATGTCCCTATGGGCATAAAGAAGGAGAGAAATTCAGGGTAACCAGCGTTAACCACGACGGCCTCTGCGGTGCCCTCTACCAGGTCATCCATCCCCATATTGTTTCTCTCCATTACGGGGGAGGGGTCCCCTGGGAAAAGAACCCGGATGTTTTTACGGGCATCTGTCCGGAAGCAGGGAGGGTTCAGGTAGAAGTGAAAAGGTTGGAGAAGGAACCCACCTACTTTAAGACCAGTCCAAAATCCAGGCTCATGACCGGCAAAGGTTTTCCCTCTCTGGATACGTACAGAGTATTTGTAGAGATCCTCGGCATTGCCAATAAGTGCATGTGGGGCCATAAGGAGGGTGAGCGGTTTGAAGTTGACCCCTTCAATGTTGGCGGGGTCTGCGGTTTTCTATACTGGGAGGCGTACCATTTCATCAATCTTCTCTTTACCGGCGGCAGCCTTCCCTGGGAAGGGGAGGAGAACGTCGTCCATGGCGCCTGCCCGGACCTGTATAATCAAGTTTCTTTCCGTCTGGTCAGGGAAAAGAGATAGAGGGAAATGGCAAACCACTTGACTAAAGAGGAGATTTTATTATAGATAGGTTACCATCAGGAGTGTAGTATTCAGAGTGATACGATTGCGAGAGCAATGAAATGCTATGGAAGAGGAGGATGAAGAGATGAAAAGGGTTTTAAAGATCGGAAAAGTGGTTTGCTTGTTGCTGATTTTCCTTTCGCTGACGGTGGCTGCTGAAGCAAGCGCCGGGCTGAAGGGGATACTTATCTATGACACCATCTACCACTCGACTGCAGAGGTGGCGTACTGGATCAGGGCTATGGTGGGAGAGGATCAGTACCTTGAGGTGAAGCATATCGACCAGATCGTCGATGTGAGCCCCTATGACTATGTGATCATCGGGAGCTATTCGAGGTGGGAGAAGCCGTCCCCCCGGATCTACAAGTTTGTAGAAAAATACCAGGACGTGTTAGCCACCAAGAAGGTCGGGTATTTCCTCACCTGCGGGGACTGTGATGAGACCATGATCCTGAAGACACCGGGAGGCACACCTCACCTCATTGCCGGCAGGAATTATCTGTATGATATTCAGCAGAAGTTCCCCAAGGTAAAGCCTGTGATCATCGGTGGCTTTGGCGGCCGCCAGGTCAATCCCAATCTGAGTATCGTTGATAAGATGTTTACAGCCCTCCTGGAAAAACTCGCGAGAGAAGGGGTCAACTGGGCTGGAAGGGACGTCTGGGAATCATTGATACCGGAACGGGTAGAGTACTTTGCCAATGAAATCAGGACGAAGATCCTTGGTATTCCCCCGCTCGCAGATCCGAAGCCTTACCGGAAATACTGGAACTCCCTCCAGCCGGCAAAGGTCGGGAATCCCACCCTGGCCAAGCATACCGTCAAGCCGTACGTTGAGGTGCGGGATGCGGATCGTGTCTATTTCGACCGTCTCCGCGTCAAGGACACCTTTGAAAACGTGGAGGCAAACCTCAAGGCATGGGCCAAGGCTGCAGGCGTGAGCCTCGCAGAGCAGCGGAGAACCTTCTTCAACGTATACTATCACGGCAAGAAGAGTTACGGAGGAAACGAGGCAGTTCTCCACATCGTCCTGGGAACCATGCCGGAAGATCCGGGGTATATCCACATCTCCGTGAGGAACTACAACAAGAAGGAAAAGAGAGGGTCGATGTATTCTGACATCAACGCCCTGGAAAAGCAGATCGGTTTTGTCCGGGGTAAGTGAAAGGGGTGATGATATGATGGAAGGTTTTATTAAAACACTTCTTCTGATTATCCTCTGTATCATCTTTCTCATCGCCCTGGTCGCAACCCCCTTTGTCCTGAAGGCAAAGGAGGAAGGCGAACGGATGGTTGCTGCATACCGGAAGGCTACGGAAGAGGTCTTCAGTAAAGAGGGCGTAGAACTTCAGCCCGTGATGGTAAAGCCCGAGTTCCAGATCATCAATCCCCCCAAGGCCCTGAAGCTCATCAAGATGATACCGAGCCGGGCCAAGACGGAGAAGTTCAGTACCATCACCTCCATGGACGCCACCATGTTCGGGTTCATGAAGATGTACACCCTGCTCCTCGCTCCGAAGGCAGGCTATAACTTCCCCCTGCTTTCCTTCGATGTGGTTTCCGTCGGGAAAAACCGGGTCTTTGTGATGGAGGTAATTGACCCGGCCCATGTTCCTGCAGACTATATTACCAGCGCCTATGAGAAGATGAAGGCGCTGAAAGAGAAGGTCAAGGATCTTCCTGACACGCCGCCGGACATGCCGTGGACAAAAGAGATGACCATGCCCTTCAGCATCCATACCAAGGCTGACCGCTCAAAGGAGGAGTTCTTCCGCGACCTGTTCAGGGAATATCTTACCGTCTACCTGGAGATGGTGAAGAATGCCCCCCAGCTCACTGACGAAGAGCAGAGCAAGAAGGTGCAGCAAGGGATTAAGACGTATGTAAACACCCTCCTGGAAAAGGGAGGCCCTGCAGTCAACGTGTTTAAATTCCTGCTCGGTCCGGAAAAGCAGAAGGAATTCACGAAAGGAATAATGTTCGGTATAGAAGAGTGATAGTAAGGGTATATCATGTACTCAGAAAAGGTGATGGATCATTTCAAGAGTCCGCGGAATGTGGGAGAGATACCTGATGCTGATGGCGTCGGGGGACTGACGAGTGAGATCTGCGGAGACCATACCTTCGTCTATATTAAAGTGAACAATGGGATGATCAGTGACTGTAAATTCAGGACCTTCGGGTGCGCTGCCGCTATTGCTTCGAGCAGCATGCTCACCGAGATGGTCATCGGGAAGACGCTGGAAGAGGCAGTGAAGATCACCTCGATGGACATCGTCCACGCCCTGGATGACGGGATACCCGAGCCCAAGATTCACTGTTCGGTGCTCGCGGCTGATTCTCTCCAAGAGGCGATAAAGGATTACTATTCAAAACAGCAGAAGTGATGGAGGTGAGGTGAATATGGCAGGCGAGATGAAGTCACAAGAGATCAAGGTAAAGATCAGCGATGACGTGTTGAAGGGAGTCTATTCCAACAATGCGGTGATCAGTCATACCCGCGAAGAGTTCCTGATCGACTTCATGAACATCTTTCCGCCCGAGGGGATAGTGAATGCCCGGGTGATCATGAGTCCCGGTCATGTCAAGCGTTTGATCAAGGCACTGGCGGATAATGTGAATAAGTATGAAGCGAAATTTGGCACTATCCCTGATGTGCCGGAGCCTGAATCACGCAAGGTTGGCTTTGTCCAGTGAGGGCATAGCAGTTGAAGAGGCAAAAAATCAGCTTTTATGCAAAAATTTTATGCAAAAATTCTTTTGACAAGCCCCAAAAATAGTGCTATTAGGCATTTGGGCTTGACCCAAAAATAAAAACTTTTTATCAAAAGGAGGGGAGATATATGACGAAGAAAGAGTTGATTGACAAGATTGCCAAAGATGCCAAACTCAGCAAAAGCGCAGCCTGTAAGGCCCTCGACGGCGTGATTGGCGGGATTAGCAGTGCGCTCAAGAAAGGCGACAAGGTGACGCTGGTTGGCTTTGGTACCTTCAGCACAGCCAAAAGGGCTGCCAGGACGGTAAGAAATCCCCAGACTGGCAAACCTATGAAAGTTGCCGCAAAGAGGGTACCCAAGTTCAAAGCAGGCGCTGGGCTCAAAAAAGCAGTAAAGTAAGTCCCCGTTATTCCCGCGTAACAGGTTTTGCGAGGCCGGCTTGGCAACAAGCCGGCCTTTCTTTTTACCTGCCAACCGTAAGGGCGTATTGCATAACGCCCCTACATGGGTAACCATCCGCCTTAGGCGGATTGCCCCTACAAAAACCGCAGCAAGACGTTTGGTCGTTCCTACGATAGGTTTTTCCAATGCCGCTCCTGAATAAAACGTTCGGTCGTTCTTACGATAGAATTTACCGGCGAATCTACATTCAGCATTCCGCAATCTGCAATCCGCATTGTTTTAATTGTGATATAATTTATCCATGAATCCCCAGAGGAGAACCTTTTTAAGGCGGACCGTTTCTTTTATAGCCAGTCTACCATTTTTCTCCTTCTTTAAGTCGCAAGTAACGGCAGGGGAGGTATCCTCAATCAAGGTTACCTCTCCTGCAGGAGATAAGGCACGGGTAGTTATACTCCAGCGGGAAGGAATGGTAAGAGAGGATGCAGTTGATATAAACCTTGCAATGAAGATGGTCAATGAAGGTGTCTGCCATGTGACCGGCAATTCCCTTCCCTCCGGGGCATGGAGGGAGCTCTTCCACCCAAAAGACACGGTTGGGATCAAGGTAAATTGCCTGGGGGGGAAGGGCGTTTCCACCCACCCGGAGCTGGTGATGGCAGTGGTTGAGGGCTTGAGAATAGCCGGTGTCCCGGACAGTAACATTATCATCTGGGACAGGCTCACTTCAGAGCTTGAATCTCTGGGTTTTAAGATCAACCGACAGGGTGAAGGGGTTCGGTGTTTTGGGACGGACAGCACTTATGAGCCCAACGTGGAGGAGGTAGGAGCAGTGGGGAGTTGCTTCAGCAGTATCTTAAGCCGCCAGTGTACGGCTCTGATCAACATGCCGGTGCTCAAGGACCATGACCTCTCAGGAGTCTCTTTAAGCCTGAAGAATCTCTACGGCGCAATCCACAACCCCAATAAGTATCACGATAACAACGGCAATCCCTATATTGCCGATCTCAACAGCCACCCGCTCATCCGGAAGAAAGTGAGGCTCATCATTTGCGACGGAATCACCGGGATGTATAACGGAGGGCCCGGGTTCAAGCCTCAGGGGAGCTGGCCATTTCAGGGGATCATTCTGAGCCGCGACCCGGTAGCCTTAGACCGGGTTGGATGTGAGATCATTGAAGCAAAGAGGAAAGAGAAAGGTCTGCCCGGCCTGAAAGAGGTTGGAAGGGACCCGAAGCATATCAGGACTGCTTTTAAAAAGGGGTTAGGGATTGGGGATATGAAAAGGATAGAGGTGGTGAAGGGGTGAAGAATTTCTGTAACAGGAGAGAGTTTTTACGGGAAGTATCTTCAGGTGTCTGTGCGTTAAGCCTTTCTTCAGGTTTTACCACGATTGAAAACCTGTTGAACGCTGGCCCTGCATATGGGGCTGAGCCTCCTTTGAAGGAGGTGATGTTCTACAAAAAGCTTGAGGATTTGCGGATAGAATGTGAGATCTGCCCGAGGGCCTGTAAGATAGCTGACCGGGAGCGAGGCTACTGTGGAAACAAGGAGAACCGGAGAGGCACCTACTATACCTTAGTCTACGCCCAGGCCTGTGCCGTGCACAATGACCCCATAGAAAAGAAGCCCCTCTTCCATTACCTCCCTGGTACCAATGCCCTGTCTATAGCAGCAGCCGGCTGCAACTTTGAATGCAAATTCTGCCAGAACTGGCAGATCGCCCAGTTCCGTCCAGAGCAGGTAGATAGCTATCCCCTGACTCCCGAGCAGATTGTGAAGATGACAAAAGATCAGGGTTCTCCCACCATTGCCTACACCTATTCTGAGCCGGTGGTCTTTTACGAATATATGTATGACACAGCCAGGCTGGGCAGGTATCAGGGTGTCGGAAGCGTGATGATCTCCAACGGCTATATCAAAGAGGAACCGCTGGTTGAACTCTGCAAGTACTTAACTGCGGTGAAAGTTGACTTGAAAGCCTTTACCGAGAAGTTTTACCGGGAGACCTGCAGTGGAGAGCTCAAACCGGTCTTAGACACCCTTGAGAGGCTTAGAAAGATCGGAATCTGGTTTGAGATCGTGGTCCTCATCGTCCCGACCTTGAACGACAGCGAAAAAGAAATCAGGGAGATGAGCAGGTGGATCAGAGAAAAGCTGGGGGGCAATGTGCCGGTCCACTTCACCCGTTTCCATCCCATGTACAAGATCAAGAACCTTCCTCCCACGCCGGTGAGCACGCTGGAGCGGGCACGGAAGATTGCCCAGGAGGCAGGTATTCACTACGTGTATATCGGGAATGTCCCCGGCCATGAAGGGGAGCATACCTACTGCCCGAGCTGTAAGAAAATTGTAATCAAAAGAACGGGGTTTTTCATCCTCGAGAATCATGTGAAGGGCGGGAAATGTTCCTTCTGCAACCACCCGATCCCCGGGGTGTGGGAAAAGCCTCAAGCGATACAGGATAGAAAATAGGATTTCAGTAAAAACAGAATCCAGAAGCCAGAATTCAGGAGACAGAAGAAAAATTATTATTCTGGATTCTGACTCCTGACTCCTGTATTCCCCCTTGACCCTATATTTCTTGACCCTCTAAACCTCTCTTTCCTGCAGCAAACTCATCACAAGCAAAGTTACACTGGTCAGGTTTAATATCCCGATAAAGATACACGAAACCTTCAATCCCAGGATGGGCACCAAGAGGGTGCCGGTGAGTAAAGCACCGAGGCAGGCGCCGAAGTGGTCTGCACTGTCCACCATCCCTGCCACCTTTCCTGATCCCCCTTCTTTCGTCAGATAGAGTCTTGCTACGAGAGGAAATTCAAGGCCGGTCAATATCCCGGCGATCATGACGAGGAGCATGAAGCAGGACTCGGAGATCGCCGCCGCTCCCGTTAAAGAACGGGATATGAACATGAGGAGAGCCGGAAGGAGTAATGGGTAGATAATGAGTAAACACTCAACAGAGATGAGGGTCCTTAATCCTGATTCGAATCGGCTGATCAGTCGGTTCATGAAGTAGCTTCCCAGGGCAAGTCCCACCATAAACAGGGCAACGATGATTCCTATCTGCTGATAGATGTAGCCATAGATGTTCTGGAAGGAGAAGATGAGAATGATCTCGAGAGCCATGCCGGTAAAACCGGTTGTCCCGATTGCCCAGAGGCAGTTGAACGGCAGAGGTTCAGCCCTTTTGCTCCGGGAGACCATGAGATACATAACCCTCAGGAATAATATAAAGATCACGGGCAGGAAGAACCAGTACCATCTGATCTCTCGTAAGGCCTGAAAGATATTTTCCTTTCCCCTCTCACCGGATGATATTCCCCAGAGGATGAGGTTGTAGAAATAGGTGACAGGCTGAAGATCGGTATTCACTATTTTCTGAGTTCTTTCCCTGAAGGCCTGCTCCACAAATTCCACCCGGTCCCTGGGCAGGAGCAACTGAAAGTGAAGGGGGGAGAAATGCGGGGAGTCAATCCTGCGCTCTTCATACCTTGCCCTGAGAACGTCTCTATCGAAGGTCGCTACACCAGGGTAATCAGAGGCAAAGAACCAGTTTCGCTCTCCAGGTGATATCAGGATATAAGGAAACATTTCGTGCAGACTGTCATAGACCGAACCTGCATAGTCACGTATTGCTTTCCCGAAATAGTTGGAAGAGGAACTCACGCCAATCACCAGCAGCCCTCCCGCCTTTAAAATCCTTTTTACTTCCTGGAAAAAGTCAACCGTGTAGTACCGGTTAAGCATGGCAGTTGATGGATCAGGCAGGTTTATGATGATTTCGTCATACCGGTCTTTTGTTGTTTTAACTACGTGGCGTCCATCCGTATAGAGGGTCCTGACGTTTTTTTTTCGTAGTGCTTCCCGGTCCTGAGGGAGCAAAAAGGGGAGAGCAGTTTCAATCAGCCGGGGATCAAGCTCTACATAATCGAGCCTTGAAACCGGATGCTTCAGGATTTCTTTGATCATCCCTTCAAAACCGCTACCGATAAGCAATACCTCCTTTGGGTTTGGATGTTCGGTCAAAAGAAAATGGGCTAAAGAGGCTGACTGATAATCATCGGGGAAGGAAGAGATCCACTGTCCGTTCCCGAAGAGGCTGTACTGGGCTTCCTGCCGGGCAAGGGAGATATGTTGATATTTCGACTCCTGAGATGTAACTAAGGTGATCCCGGGATTGAGGATGTCCCAGCGTTTTACAAGGCTATGCTCATCCAGTGCCTTAAAGATGTTAGACGTGAGCAGTAAGACGTAGAGAAGAAGGAAGAAAAAAGAAAAGGTTGCCATGTATACCTTCGTTTTCGCTTGTTCTAATACAAGAGAGAGGCAGAATGAGTTGGCTAAAAGGAGGAGGGCGAAGAATGAGCAGATCTCAAAAGGAGGGAAACGGGCAAGCAGGTAGAGACTTACCGCCAGTCCTCCGACGACGCTGCCCAGAGCCTCTACAATATAGACCAGGCCGATCTGGATGGCTGGCGGTTTGCCCTCTTTCATCAGGAGCCTGCAGGCAAAAGGGAAGACGAAACCTATGATGAGACTGAAAGGAAGAATCAGGAGAAAGGATGAAATGATGAGGGGGACAAGCCCGATATACTCGCCGGTGGCAATATGCAGGATGCCCCTTAAAGTACGGATCAGGAGGATTATGCCCAGGCAGAGTTCGTTGCCGTAGAAGACGACGAGAAACTCCCGGATGAAGATGACCTGGGTTATGGTTGCTGCGAGACCGAGGAGAAAGAAAGATGCCTGGAGAAGAAAGACCATCTCCTACCACCGCAATTCGTACAGCAATGATAGCACACCGACTTCATCCGTACCGATTACCAGTGCCAGAAGGTTTCCCTTACGGTGAAGCGCCATGCTTTTATCCGTGGCCTGAAAAAGCAAGGTGTCTATCCTTTTTTTATCATTACGATGCCAGTGTTTGAGACGGGCATTTTTCTTTTTTTCCTCGCTTATCCTGATCAAGGCGTTGCGCGCCTCATCTGCAGACGGATACTCAACAATGAACAGCCTTATTTTCTTTTCAGGTATGCCATACTCGGCAAATGCCCCGACAGCCTTTGCCCTGAAGTTGAACAGGTCTTCCTGAAAGAGATAGTACTGGTTGTTCAAAGCGAGTATCCCCTTGATAAGCTTCTCGCTCCCCTTAATCCGGTCTTTTGAAGGGAGCAGAGCAATGATCTCCGGCACCTTTGCATGACCTGCAATCCGTGATGAGGTCTCCTTTGCCAGATTGGTTGCTGTGGTAAAAACTTCCACACCTGTTCCGAAGGCGGTTATCTTTAAATAATACCTGTCCTGCCAGAAGCTGATCTGATTTTGAGCTATAACCCCTTCGTCCCCGATCTCAATCCGGTTCAGGTCAGGTGAGCGGTAGAATGAGTAGATGCCGTAGGCAGAGGTTGAATCCACCATCTCTGCAATCTCAACCTTAATCTCCTCCTTGTCCTTAGAGTAGACCTGGGCTGCGAATTTTATAACACCGTATTCACGGTATATCTCTGCCTCACCATCCATGTATTCATGGAGATTCGATGCATCGTATATCCTGGGAGCTGCCTTTGCCTTGAAGCCTGGAGAGATTTCGTCTGGCAGTAATCGCCTCAGGTTGTCTTCTTGGGCGAAGGTAAGGAAGGGGAGGAGGATGAACGATATGAACGGGATAAAGATTCTTCTTATTTTCACCTTAAAACCTTATTTGCTGTCAGCTATCAGCCATGAGCATGATATGAGCTTTCAGCCGTCAGCTTTCAGCTTAAAAAGACCGAAGGCCGCTCCTGCGGTAATCTCTTAAAGCTGAGAGCTGTCCGCTGATCGCTGAAAGCTTTAAGTTTCTGAACACTGATCGCTACTTTGAGAATATATAAATTTGGGGGTGGGGTCAATGAGCATTAAACTAATGTTGCTCGTTAGGTGTCTAAAGTTATATAATGGTAATAACGGGAATGGAAATGGGTTTTGCAGTGAAAATACAAAAGAGTGACAAGCGATGACTCTTAAGCGTCCGTTCTGGCAGATACTCGCGGTTCTCATTGCCGGGGGAGCGGTGGCGGCTTGGTTTGCCACCCGCGGAAATTCCAAGACAGATCTCTACATCACCGCTACAGTCGAAAAGGGTGACATCGAGGCAAATGTCTCCGCGGTTGGCGTTTTGCAGCCCTTCGAGTATGTTGATGTCGGCACCCAGGTGACCGGACAGCTCAAAACCCTGCACGTCGACATCGGTGACCAGGTCAAAGAAAAGGATCTGGTGGCCGAGATCGATCCAACGTTGTTTGTCGCACGCGTCGATCAAATCAAGGCGACCCTGCAGACTCTCCAGGCCCAGCTTGTGGACCGGCTCGCCCAGCAGCGATTTGCAGAACAGCAAAACGCGCGGAACAAACAGTTGTTTACCAGTGACGCCGTAAGCGAGGAGGCCTTGCAGCAGAGCGCCGCTCAGGAAGAACAGGCCGTGGCCCAGGTAGCGGCCTTGCGCGCCCAGATTCAGCAGACTCAGTCCCAGCTCATAGAGACCGAGGCAAATTTGCGCTACACGAAGATTTACGCGCCCATGACAGGGACCGTGGTCTCCTGCCCTGCGCGCCAGGGCCAGACCCTCGTCGCCAACCAACAAGCGCCGATCATTATGCGCATCGCCGATCTGAGCACCATGACCGTCTGGGCTCAGACTTCCGAGGCGGACGTTCCCAAGGTCAGCATCGGCATGCCGGTGTATTTCAATACCCTGGGACAGCCCGAACGGCGGTGGTACGGGAAGGTGAGGCAGATCTTGCCGACACCGGAGATCTTGAACAATGTTATTCTCTACGACGTGCTCTTCGATGTGGGCAATCCCGACCTTGCATTGAAACCCCAGATGAGCGCCCAGGTCTATTTTGTGCTGGCAAAGGCGGAGAATGCATTGCAGGTGCCGGTGGCTGCGCTGCAACCGGCAAAGCAGGCTAAGGAGAAGGCAGCCGCAGGCATGAAAAAGTACGACGAAAAGAAAAAGACGAAGGAACGGATCTTTACGGTGCGCGTGCTCAAGGACGGCGAGATCGAGCAGCGGACCGTTACGACGGGCATCCAGACACGTCTCTTCGCTCAGGCCCTATCCGGACTCTCCGAAGGCGAAACAGTGGTTGTCGGCACCTCCACCAACAAAGAGAAAACCGACTCCCAGCCGTTGCCGGGGTCAGTGCCACCGAGACACTAGGGATGGGCCGATGACGCAATCCAACCTGGCCGCAGTTTCATCGACGATGGACCAGAGCGCTACCGCAGCGGACGCGGCAACGGCCGCTGTGTCCTTCCGCCACGCACAGTCCCTGATCGAGCTGCGCGACCTGACCAAGACGTACCACTCCGACGGTCTGGCTGTCGAGATCTTGCATGGCATCACCCTCAAGATCTACGAGGGTGAATTCATAGCAATCATGGGTCAATCCGGTTCGGGCAAGACCACCCTGATGAACATCTTGGGATGCCTCGATCGGCCGTCGACCGGCACCTATCTGTTCGCCGGTCATGATGTATCAGGGCTCGGGCCTGATGATCTGGCGCTGTTGCGGCGGAATATCTTTGGCTTTGTCTTTCAGCGCTACAACCTGATCGCGACCGAAACCGCCACCGAAAATGTGGAGATTCCCGCCATCTATGCCGGTATGTCACGCCGTGAGCGGATCAAGCGGGCGCAAGACCTGCTCTGTACGCTCGGCCTCGACGATCGGCTCGATTACCGGCCGACTCAGCTCTCCGGCGGCCAGCAGCAAAGGGTGTCGATCGCCCGGGCGCTGATGAACGGCGGCCGCGTCATTCTGGCGGATGAACCGACCGGCGCCCTGGACAGCACAAGCGGCGCCGAGGTCCTGCAACTCCTCGGGGATCTGCACCGCAGAGGCCACACCGTCATCCTCATTACGCACAATGCCGCCATCGCCAACCAGGCCGAACGGATCCTGGAGATCAAAGACGGGGTGATCGTCTCGGACAGCGGGCATGTACCCAGGCAGGTGTCCGCTACTGCCTTGCCTACGGTGACATCTGAGGATTCGTCACCCGCACGTGATATCCATCTGCTACCGGATGTCCTTGAAGCGATCGGGATGGCGATGCGGTCGCTACGGATGAACGTGTTCCGCACGGTTCTGACCCTGCTCGGTATCATCATCGGCGTCGGCGCTGTTGTGGCGATGCTGGCGCTGGGTGACGGTTCCAAGCAAGCGGTGCTCGCCCGCATGGAGTCTATGGGCACGGATCTGCTGTTGGTGCGACCCGGAGCCCCTGGTGTGCGCGGCGCCGGCGATCTGGCGACACTGGTTAGGGAGGACGCTGATGCGCTCGCCGAGCTTCCCAATGTGCTGTACGCGGTGCCCGACTTAGGCGGTGCTGTCACGCTGCGTGTCGGCGACAACGACTACCAGTCAAATGCGACGTCCACCACGGCCGACTACATCAAGGCGCGAAACTGGCCGGTGGCACGCGGTGCCTTCTTCTCCGATGATGACGTGGATAGCTACGCACCGGTCGTGGTGCTGGGGCAGACCGTTCTCAAGAACATTTTTCCCGGCGGCACCGATCCTCTCGGCAGTTACCTAGTGATCAACAACATCCCGTTTCAAGTGATCGGTGTACTGTCACCAAAAGGGGCGACCAGCTCCGGCAACGATATGGACGATGCGGTGTTCGTGCCCTTGACCACTGCGCGAATGCGGCTGTTTGGCAAGCGTTACATTCGTGGGATCACCGTTCAGGTGGCCGATGTCGCCAAGATCGATGAGACGGAGAGCGCGATCAAAACCCTACTGATGAAGCGGCACTTGAAGCTTGATTTTCAGATCCGCAACATGGCATCGCTCCTGGAGAGCGCGACCGAAACGCAAAATACGCTCACGGTCCTGCTCAGCTCGATCGCCGCGATCTCACTGCTGGTCGGTGGCATCGGCGTGATGAACATCATGCTGGTGTCCGTCATGGAACGGACACGCGAGATCGGCATCCGCATGGCGACTGGGGCGCAGATGCTCCATATCCTGTTGCAGTTCATCACCGAGGCGCTGATCGTCTGTTCGGTGGGCGGAGTCGCCGGCGTCGTCTGCGGGCTTGCCGGGGCATGGATCGCCTCCCGCTTTGGCTCGCCGGTCGTGTATTCGCTGCCGCCCGTATTATTAGCGTTCGGCAGTGCCTTCGCCGTCGGCCTGTTGTTCGGCTACCTGCCCGCACGGCGCGCGGCAAAGCTTGATCCCGTAATAGCACTTGCTGCCGAATAGGAAAGGCATGTTTCGAGAGCTACGATTTGTTTCGGTCTTCATGGTGTGCCTGGTCGCGGGTGGCTGCACTCTCATCCGCGAACCCTACCGGCGGCCTGAGATCGCCGCACCGGCGGCCTGGCTGGGCAAAGCGCCAGGCGCAGATCCCGCGGGCTGGCCGGATCGTGAGTGGTGGAAGCGCTTCCAGAGCGCCGAACTCGATCGCCTCATCGCCCTAGCGCAGGAAAGCAATTACGATCTCAAAGCAACCGTGGCTCGCGTGGCACAGGCCCGTGCCAGCCTCCGGATTGCCGGCGCGGGCCTCTATCCCGCTCTAACGTTCAGCGCCGGCGGCCAGCGTTCGAAGGTCGGAGATTCAGGTCCGAACAATGCGTTCAGCATCGGCCCGCAGGCGAGTTACGAGATCGACATCTGGGGCAGGAACCGTTTCACGCGCGATGCCGCCGAAGCCGCGCTACTATCCAGCACCTACGCGCAAGAAGTCGTACGGCTAACGCTGACGGCCGATGTTGCCAACACCTACTTTCAGGGCATTTCGCTCTCCGACCGTATTCGAGTGACGCGCGACAACCTGGTCAATGCCCGCAAATTGCTCGATCTGGTGGAAGTGCAGCGTCACGCCGGCAAAGTGTCCGGGCTCGAGGTCGAGCGTCAGCGCAGTCAGGTAGCCACAACCGAAGCGGCGATCCCGCCCCTGTTGCAACAATTGCAGCAGACACGCGATGCTCTCGCTGTGCTGCTCGGCAAGAATCCGGGCGAAGTCGAGATTACACAGGAGTCCCTTCGTCCATTGTCGCTGCCCGCCTTCACACCGGGACTCCCCTCGGAGCTGCTGGAACGCCGGCCTGACATCCGGCGCGCCGAGGCCGACCTGATCTCCGCCAACGCCAACATCAGCGCGGCCAGGGCAGCACTGTTTCCGAGCATATCGCTGAGCGGCCAAGGGGGTTATTCGAGCGTTGACCTATCGAAACTGTTCGAACCGGGCAGTGGCATGTACAGTTTCGGCATCGATCTGCTGGCGACGATTTTCGAAGGGGGCCGACTCTCCGGCCAGGTTGATCTCGCCAAAGGGCGTAAGGAAGAACTTGTTGCTGCCTACTACCAGGCCATCGTCTCGGCGTTTCGAGATGTTGAAGATGCCCTGGCGGGAATTGAGCAGTTCAGCGAGCAGGAGAAGGCGCAACAGGAAGCGGCACTGCATGCCCGCGAAGCATACCGAATCGCCGAGATACGCTATCGTCTCGGCGCCGACGACTTTACCACCGTGCTGGATGCTGAGCGCACCATGTTGAGCGCCGAGGCGGCGGTAGATCCGGCGCGGCTGGCCCGCTTTGCTTCATTCGTTGGTCTCTTTCGCGCTCTCGGGGGGGGCTGGTGAGATGCAGCCCACGTGGCAGAAGAAACCCAACTGTGCATACGGCGCTGATCTGACCAACCTGATTGTCCGTTTCCTCCGAGATTAGCTCATTAAAAACTTGATTTACTAAACGTATTGAGTAAAATTGCACCTTCACAATTTCCTATAGCCACTTTCTTTTTACAGGAGGGTTTTTCGATGAAGAGAAGGACATCGCGGATAATACTATGTGCATTGTTGATGTTTCTGGTTACCCCTGGATATGCACAGGATACCCCCCCTGCTCATGAAAAATTGGCATCTATTTCGCCCAAGAAAATCGCTGCATTCCGGACTGAGCTGGAGCAGGACGGATTCATTGTGAAAGAAGGAAGCTTCGGGACGGTAGATGTTGTCACCTTGTGCTGCTCCGGGGTGCTGCCCAGCTGCTTAGGTAATAATGGTAATTTCCCCTATTTGATGTTCACGATACCTCCGGGAGAAGGGCAGACAGTAGGTAAAACCAATCCGTGGACATTCCAGCTCCGCCCTGATGAAGCCATCGTATTGATAGGACGGACACCGCCTCCGGTGAGCTACTTCAGCTATCGGAGCTATTTAATGACGAGATACTATGCATCTGACCAGACCCGCAAGAAGATTTTTGCAAGTCTGGGAGATACGCTGAATGACCTCACCATTAAAACCAAGGGCATGAGGGCGGGAGACCCCTTCGATCAGGACACGATCATCGTGACCACCGCAGACAGTGGCATCGACAAGCGCATCCGCAAGGCAGCACGAAGAGCCGGATTGCAGGAGGACATCATCAACACCGACATAATTCCCTCCTCGGCAGTGAAGTTGGGCTTTAACTCTGACTCCGATGAGTTCGTCTTCCTGCACAGAGTAGCTCTGCCCAAGTATGGATATGAGGACGAAGTCAGTGCGTATTTGCAGAATCCCGGAGGAGTGGTGCTCCGTGTCACGCCGGTAACGCCAGCGGCAGTGGATCCCTATCCCATGCCGAGACTCCGGGTGCGGGGTACGGGGGTAACGGAGATAGACCTCATGGATGATCTCGCAGACCTCCGTCAGGCCATCCTGGCGAAATACAGCGGCTTGACAGCGACTGATCTCGTTGCCAGTGTCTGGCTCACCGAGGGATTCGACGCCATCCAGAGAGGTATTGAAGTACTCGGGGAAAACCGGGACACGACCTATCTGAAGGTAGACCCATTATTCACTTTATCTGAAGACCCGAACGATTTCCTCGTCGTCTACGGTGTCAACCACGAGGCAACAGGAAAGGCAACCTACGCAAACTTCACCGTCTACGGGGCAGACCTGCTGATTGGTGTGGTCGGCCAGCATAGCCGGGATCTGTGGGGGAGTGCACAGGACTACATTCCCGCCGACCCGAACGTGAACTATCTCTATGCGTGGAAGGTTGCCAGGCACTGCAGTGGCGAAGCCCACTGCGCCGAGGTGCCCATCGGCGACTGCCCGGGCCTGGCACTGAATGAGCAGATGTTTGTGGCGTTCCGTGCTTACCTCGAGAAAGTAACGAGGGTGGGGCCCACATATTCGGAGATCATGTATGATCGGGCGATTAAATTCAGCCCGAGTCAATAACCAGTCCCTTGCCTGTCCTCTCCTGGCTTTCCCACTGGCCGAACAGCTTTGCCTGAGAGGCGAGCCGTTTCAGTTCGCGCCTGAAAGCATCAGGTATCGCTGACGGGGCTTCTTTTGCGAAGGGGGTGCCGGCAAGGGGCAGGAAGGTGTGGCCGTGGATGATTGCCCCCATGCTGGCCAAGTCTTTCATTGCCTTGAGCGTCAGTTCCCGGTCCTTGTCCTCTGCGCCTGGAAGGCCAAAGATGAAGTCCACGTAGGCCTTAAAGCCAGAACTGAGAATTAATTCCACTGCTTTATAGACTGCATCAACGGTATGCCCCCGCTTAAGATGGTCAAGCTGCCTTGGACTTCCGCTCTGAGCACCGATGAGGATATAGTTATTGTTGCAGTAACGTTTGATCAGGGCGAGAGCCTCCCTTTCCACCATCTCAGGCCTGACTTCGGATGGATATGAGCCGAGGTGGATTTTTCCAGAACTGCCAACCTCCCTTCTCAAGCCGGCAAGTAATCTTTCAAGGGCTTCATAGTTGACGCTTTTTCCATCCTCTGATCCATAGGCGAGGGCATTGGGCGATATGAAATGGATATCCTTCAGTCCCCGATCCGCGATGATCTTTCCATACTGCACAATGATATCAATGTTCCGGTGACGCATCCTGGTGCCAAAAAGGTAGGAGGTCTGACAGAACCTGCAGCCAAAGGGACATCCTCTTGATATTTCAATCTTCCCGAACATCCTGGATAGAGGGGCAAAGGGGGGATAGAGGTCGAGATCTATTGGAGCAGGGGCGGGGTTGGAAAGAACCCTTCCATTTTCTTTAAAACAGATCCCCTGGATGCCTTTAAAGTTTTTTCCTTCTTTTACACGGTGAACCAGGCACGGGAATGTTTCCTCACCCTCCCCTTTGACGACGAGGTCAAATCCCATGCCGAGGGTCTCTTCCACTGCCCCGCTCGGATGAGGTCCGCCGGCAAGCAGCATCACCACTTTCTCCTGGGAGAGGTGATCTCTGAGGACTGTCACTTCCCGTGCAATGATGTTTGCCTGGGGAGTCATGAAGGAGTAACAGACGATGCTCCGGTCATAGCGCGGGACGAGCCGCGCCACCTCCTTCACCCCCTCGCCGGGACGGAGGA
>JAPLJA010000019.1 GCA_026388815.1 Pseudomonadota bacterium | reverse complement strand
CTATCCTCTGATTGAGGAACTGCAATGAGATGGACGTGGTTTGGCATAAGACAGTAAGCCCATATTGCAACCCCACAACTTCCACACCATTCAGACATAAGCTGTATATAAAGCCGAAAATCTTCATCGCGAAAGAAGGTCACCTGCCGCCGATTGCCGCGTTGCGTCACATGATGCGGATATCCTGGTACCACCAACCGAGCTATTCGTGCCATAAGGGTATCTTTTCACTATGGCTCTCATCTGTCAATAAATACTAGTATGGTGTCCCCAGATTATCTCCTGATTATCTCCTAAGTTTTTCTTCTCCGATTCCTCGACCGTCTTGCTGATTGTAGTATAGTGCAAGTGCAAATGATCTGCAATCAGTTTCAAGGTGTACCCATGACGTTTGAATAACGCTGTTGCTGGGGGATCCCTTTAATCATCTATTTTCCAGCAGCAGGTCATGACTGATAAATCAAGACCTGACCCCTTTTCCCTTTTGTCCAGCGCAGGTCATAACTGATAAATCAAGACAATCATGCAGCGATGGAGGTAAGAGAAACTGTTGGTCTTGATTGTACCCCTTGAATGACATGAATCCGCTCCTCTCAATGGTCTTTGAAAATTACTTATAGCATTATCGTAGATTCTATGCCATCATTTTGGGACAGCCTGACGGTTCTATTTATGCCCTTTCGTTAATACTTATCAACTAAATAGAACCGTCCCCTTTCCTTCTCCGCTGTCCCTATTTGATGAATTCAATAAGATAGTCGAATGGATTATTTCTTTTCAGTTCGTTCTTTTCTTTTAAGCGCTTAGTGAGTTCTATGGTAATATTGCCCGCTTCTAGCAAAAAACCTGACGTGAAAGATGCTGCAGACAAGACCACATTCCCAGAAAGAGCAAAAGCTAGACTCGCCGCAGTTGCGCCGAAGAAAGTCTTCGACTTTAATAGAATCCCAATTATGCCCACTTTGGTTTCAAATCCCCAGTTTTTTAGCGCAGATTGATAGTCCTCGATCTTGATTGCCAAATCATCTTCGATAAAGTGTCTGCTTTTATTTGTGTAGTTCGACTCTAAAAAGTGCCTGAGACGTCGAATCTTACTAAGCGCATCCGGATCCTTTCTAAACTCGAGAACAAGCTCCCATGTGAGCTTGGATGGGTCTATTATTTGCATGTTGCGTAGTGCTAGAAACGGAATTTCAGCGTTGCTCGTAGATATTTCAAACTCATTGCGGCAAAACTTTGGGAGATCAGCAAGGGAATACCTCTCTTCAAAGGTTTTTATCGCCATTTGATACTCTCTTAAGTAAATCTCATAATGATCGCTCGTCATTCCGTCTATATATAATTCACTCTGAGATTCCAAATATGAGTGGTACACATCCCATAATTCTTTAACAACTCCAAAGCCAAAGCTTTCTTCCTTCAACGACTCGGGCAATACGGAAAACAACTCTTCGTCGTAGTTATCCTCACGATCCATGGGTATAACATATTCAAAATAGAGTGCCGCTTCTTTGACATTTCTACCCCAAGCAAGAGCAGTATTACTGTAAGTTCCAATCATTTTTTCTCCATTATCGCTAACGGCGTGGTTTTTAAGCCGCCGCCCAACACAGCAATGCAGCTTTGAAAACAAATGCCAATGATTTAGAAATCAGGGTAGAGTAGAGAGCAGGTTCTGCGACCTGCCCTCCCTCATCAAACCGTGCATGCGGTTTTCCCGCACACGGCTTTCCGATGTTCTTCACTGCAAGGCACGCGCTCTCGTCCAAGCCGCTGTTGTCGGCACTTTGTTCTTAGTGCTTCCGCCAGCTCCGCCACAAAGGCGGTTGCCCCTTCGTTTTCCTCGATGGCCCCAAAGGTTATGCCGTCTATCCCGGCGCTCCCTTTGTTGGCGCGGACAAGGCTTAAGGCGTGACTGAGGATGTCTGCCCGATATACCTTGTCGTACAAGGCGTGGAAGCGGCAGGCCGGTTCCTGCTTGGCCTTGCGGTAAAGCTTCCTCTGTAGTGTCCTGATGCTTTCCGGGGTTGTTAGTCCGCCTACGGTGGACAATCCCCTTATCCTCTCCTCTTTGGTTGCATAAACAAAGCAGCGTCCCTTCCCTCGGACAGGGTTTTGTTGTCCCGTGCCCTCA
>JAPLJA010000218.1 GCA_026388815.1 Pseudomonadota bacterium | reverse complement strand
GAATACTGTCACCACTATACCAGGAGGGTAAATTTCAATCGGAAGGCGGAGCAAAAGGCAAGGGAGTTGAACCTTCCCCTCGTTGGGTCTTCTGATGCACACCTCCTCACCCAGCTTGGCACCACCTATTCACTCATTGAATCAGCAAAGGAAGTCAAGGCGGTAATCAGGGCGATTAAAGAGAAAAAGGTGGAAGTGGTTACCAAGCCTCTTGATTTTCGCCACGCTGTGGATGTGTGGGTTCAATTGTTCCGGCAAGGCCCGATCGACACCGTCATCGTGATTGCCTGGGCCCTCTTTTATCTCCTGTTCAGATTAGAGCTCAACTGTATCCTAATCTCCTCAGCACTCTCTCGTCTTTCCGCCAGTCCTTCTCGACCTTCACCCGGAGATCGAGGAACGCCTTCTTCCCCATGAAGCCTTCGATCTCTTCCCTCGCTGCCTTGCCGATCTTCTTGATCATCTGCCCGCCTTTTCCCACAATGATCCCCTTCTGTGAATCACGCTCGACCAGAATCCGGGCGCTGACGTAGAGGGGCTTTGCCTCCGCATCCCTCACCTCCTCAATCTCCACGGCGGTAGAAAAGGGTACCTCCTGGTAGGTAAAAAGGTAGACCTTCTCCCGGATGAACTCGGCAATGAAAGTGCGCTCGATCTGATCCGAGAGAATGTCTTCGGGGAACTGCTTCTCGCCAATCGGAAGATACTCAATGGTCGTGTTCACCAGCACGTCTACGTTGTCACCCTTAAGGGCAGAGATGGGAATAATCTCTTGGAAGGAATAAAGGTTTCTATAGGTATCAATGAGAGGGAGAAGCTCTTCCTTTTTCACACGGTCAACCTTATTGATCACGAGGAATACGGGTAGGTGAAAAGACGGCATGAGACTGATAAGCGCCTTCTCTTCGTCAGGCAACTCCCTGCTGTCAACCATCAGGCAGATGAGATCAGCAGTGCTGGAAGCGATCCGGGCTGACTTCACCATGGCATTACCCAGCCTGTCTTTCGGCTTATGGAAACCGGCAGTATCAAGGTAGACGACCTGGGCGTCTTCCCGGGTGAGTATCCCCCGCACCGTACTCCTCGTGGTCTGGGGACGATCCGATACAATCGCCACCTTCTCGCCGAGTATCCGGTTCATCAGGGTGGATTTGCCTACATTGGGTTTACCGATAATTGCTACGATGCCAAATTTACATTGCTTCATAGTAAGTTTTCTAACACTTTTCCCTCTTGTGGTAAAGAGATTAACATAGGAATAAGCCATACAAATCCAGGTAGTGTCCTAATTTAACTTTTCAAATAATGTTTGATCTGATATTGTCGGAAATAATGAATGGAAGGTGAGGATGGAGGTTCTGACCATGATGCCAAAGGATCCAAAAAGAGGTCCGGAGTTTTTGCTTATCGGTCTAATCGCAATCTTTGGGGGAGCAGGAAGCATTGTCGTTCTCTTCTGCCTCTACTGGATTTTCAAGGCGATTATCGGATTCATCATATATTACAGTAAATTCGCTTGGTAAATATTTGGGGGGTATTGAAGATGGAAGGGGGAAAGCCTTTTGCTGAACGCATAGTGAACGGTTTTTTTAATATCCTGGAAGCGGTATGTTTACTGGCGGTGATAATTTTTGGTATCTATTGGATCGGTAAGGCCCTCATCGGGTTCATTAAATACTACGCTAAATTCGCTTAATAAAAATTAAACTTTTCTGTTTAGATAAAATATTTAATGTTTATAAAGTTTATCTGAATTCGGGGGACATGATACTTAATTTTTCGCATTCAATGGCAAGCGAACGCGTGCGAATAAAAAATATATCTGTCGCCGTTTGATGGGTTAAAAAGAAATAAGTGATACTTAGATGTAAGCCGTGAAAGAATTGAGCTGCGTAATTTATTACACCCATGGAGGGCGGGGTAATGTACCCGCCTTTTTTATTTTGTCAACCATTATGGTAAATGTGATAAAATACTTTTTGTCTAAAGGGGGTGATTCAATGACAAAAACAATAGAAGCAATCTATGAGAACGGAGTACTTCGTCCTGTTATCCCAATTAAAGGGTTAAAAAAGAACGAGAGAGTTGCCATTACAGTGAAAAAGGCGCAGAAGACCAAACATCCTCTAGCAGGACTCTGTGGAATACTTCCTGATGCTGATGCTGCAGAAATGCTGAAAACAGTAAAAGAAGAATTCGAAAAGGTAGATATAAATGCCTGGTAATATTGCCATCGATACGGATATTGCAATAAAATTTCTGAACGGTGATAGGGAAATAGATAAATTTCTCTCAAAATATTCTGAAGTGTGCATGCCGGTGATTGTTACGGGTGAGCTTATATAGAAAGGAAAGCCAATACCGGAAAACGACTTGTGGATTGCCTCTGTATGCATTGAACACAGATTACCGCTGTTAACCAATGACAGGCACTTTAAAGATGTAGATCCTCTTGCGCTTGAATATGTATAATTGCCACCATTGTACGTGCGAAACAATTCGACGCCCCTACTCCGTCCCATATCCCACATTCCGAATTCTGTATTTAGATAATTCCCAGTCCCTGGGAAGAGTGTTTTAAATGTGAAAGGGGGGATGAATTATGGCTCTGGTTCCATGGAAACCTTTTGACGAGTTTACCACTTTCAGGAGAGAGATGGATCGTCTCTGGGACAGGTTTTTTTCTGAGAGGCCTGCCCTGGATATGCTGGAGAAAGGCTGGGAGCCTACCATGGATATCACTGAGACGAAAAGCGATCTCATCGTAAAGGCAGAACTGCCCGGGATCGACCCCAAGGAAATTGATATCTCTCTCACCGGAGACACCCTCACGATCAAGGGGGAAAAGCAGCAGGAGAAAGAGGAAAAGGAAGAAAACTACTACCGCATCGAGAGAAGTTACGGCATATTCTCGCGGACGATAAAGCTGCCGATGAGCGTCCAGAACGACAGGATAAAAGCCTCGTACCAGCACGGCGTTTTAAAAATCACCCTGCCCAAGAGCGAAGAGGCTAAACAAAAGCAGATCAAGATAAAGGTGGAATGATCATCACGTAATCTGAAAAAATCTTTAATTCGCACTCGGAACCCTGTTTTTTACTTTCTTGGAGATCTCATCTTACTGGTACATGTAAATCATAACGGTTAACAGAGAAAGGATGCAGATATGAAGAAATGGCGTTGTACAGTTTGCGGTTATGTGCATGAAGGCCCCACCCCGCCTGCACGGTGTCCGGTATGTGGTGCAGATAAATCGAAGTTTAAAGAGGTGACTTGAGAAGGAGAAAAACTGTTATTTCTGTAAACTGAGGAGTTCCCTCAATTCCTTAATTTTCCTGGGCGTCGGAAGATGGTAAGGGCATTTTTCGACACACTCACCGCACTCATCACACAATTCCAGCATGGGCTGTAAATTTTTTGCCTGCTTCAATATATAAGCCACGTTGTCAGTAACTTCCTTTCCGTAGCACATCATATGAATCATGTGGGCAAAGTGGATCATGATGTTTTGCGGGCACGGCATGCAGTAACAGCACCTCCGGCAAAACTCCTTGCCCAGTGACGCAACCTCCTCCTCAAATCGCTTCATCTCTTCCTGGGAGAGAGGCTTGCCTCTCTCAAAGATATCAACATTTGCTTCCACTTCTTGGGGGTAAGACATCCCGGGCGTGACTACGCCCGCCGGATGATTTAAAAAGAACCTCAGGGCATAGGCCTTGTTCTCTATCACTCCGCCGGCTAAAGGCTTCATGACAGAAGTGGCAACTCCCATCTGATTGGCGGTCTGAATCAATCCCCCGAGGGGTTCCTGCTCAATGATATTAAAGGGAAACATGATCATCTCAAACTCGCCGGTCCTGACTGCCTCGATCATGACAGCCGGGTTGTGACCGGTGAGAGCGATGTGTTTTACCCTCCCCTTCCGCTTTTCTTCCTTCAAAAGATCAAGCGGCTCTTTCATCGCCTGTTCGAGTTCCTGCGGCTGATTCACTGCATGAACACCGTAAAAATCAATACTCTCAACCCGAAGCTTCCTGAGGCTCTGCTCAAGATCCTTCCTGAAAGCATCTGCTCCCATCTTCCACGCAATGGAGCGGGACGTAATGACATAATCTTTTTTTCTTGAAGAGAGCACCCTTCCCAGCTTCTCTTCGCTGTCCTGGTATGCAGAGGACGTATCAAAATAATTGATGCCCAGTTCGAGTGCTCTCTTAAGGACCAGGTCTGACTGCTCTAAAGAAACGCGCGGGAGGTACATCGCACCGAATCCGAGCTTCTTTACCCTGATTCCAGTTTTCCCTAAGGTGATTGTCTCCATCTCGAACCTCCTTTTTAGTTTATTAATGATCTCATTTCGACAAAGTTTTTGTTAATATCCAGGTCACGATGCTGATGAGCAGTGCGCCCAAGACCGCACCTGCGAAACCATTGACATGAAATCCAGACACAAAATAAGCTACCAGACCGAGCATCAGCCCGTTGATCACAAACAGGAAGAGCCCGAGGGTCAATATGGTAAGAGGAAAGGTGAAAAATACCAGGATGGGACGGATGATTACATTGACAATGCCGAGGAGAAAGGCAGCGGCAAGGGCAGCCATCACCCCATCTACCCAGATCACTCTGGGAAGGAGGTAGGCGATAATCAGGATGGATGTCATATTGATCAGCAGGCGGATTATGAATCTCATCTTCCCTCCGAAGCGGAATGTCACATGCCGTTTAGTGCTCTTTGTATATCACGTAACGTGCCCTATGAAAAGATCTGATCGCTTTCTGATTGACGCGCCCTCACCTTCCTGCTATCTTTTCCCCGTAGAAAAGACAACAATCATCAACAACCCTTGCAAAGGAGGACCCGCCATGAAAAGTAAACATTTCACCGGAGCGCTCCTGGCCGCCAGTTTCTTTACTCTTGCCTGGTGCGGAGTGCTGCCTGCATACGAAAAGACCCTTACCCTGACAAAAGCTGATCTGGAAAGCTCGGGTGCATCCCGCCTCGCGCTCATCTTTAACATCGGCGGGGCAAAGGTAACTATGCTGCCGTCAGCAGATAATGAGGTGATTGTAAAGGCTGTGGTGGAATATAGCGATCCGAGGCTTGAGCCAACCCTCGATCAAAGCAGTCTGAGCGGGGTGTATACGGCAAACTTCGAGTCGGGATCAATAGAGTGGCCACCGTACCCCAAACCTCCTCTCTTAGTCCACACATGGACGATCACCCTGGGGAGCTACGATACTGACACAAACCTGGAAATTGATCTTGATGCTGCGTTTTCGAACATCGACCTCAGCGCCTTGCCCCTGACAGGATTGAGCCTGAATGTAGATGCAACATCTGCAAGCATTGATTTCAGCACTCCCATAGGCCGGAAGGCATCAGCCGTATCTGTAGATTGCGACGCTTCATACCTCTCGATGACAAACATCGGCAACACCGATTTCAGCCTCTTTCACCTGGAGACAGACGCGTCCATTACCGTGCTGGACTTTCAGGGTGCCTATTCCGCGGGTGAACACAAGATTACGGCCACTGCAGACGCAGCCGCCTTATACGCCTTTCTCCCCATGGACACCGGGGAACACGTCAGGGTCTTATCCGACCTTTCAGTGGTCATGATTACCGGGGAAGGGTGGGAAAAAGTAGTGAGGATGCCCCAATACAAGGAATATATTACCGAGGATTACGAGTCTCAGGCTGTACAGCTGAACCTGGAAATTGAGGCCGATGTATCGACTATTTTCCTCAACCGGGATTAAAGGGTATTGAGTCATGGGCGAGGGGAGTAAACGATACATGAACAAGAAAATATTCCTGACTGCTCTTATTGCCTTGTGCGTCCTGTGTGCTTATTCCTGCTCTCCTCGCCAATCCACCAGACCTGATGATGAACTGAATAGCCTGAAGAAGGATATTGAGACGCTCAAGGCCGGGCAGACAGCAATCCAGAAAGATCTTCAGGAGATCAAAAGCATCCTGCAGGGAAGACAGGCACCCCCGCCCCCCGAATTTAAAGAAGCAACCCTCAGCATCAAGGATGACCAGTTTAAAGGGAACAAAGAAGCGAAGGTGGTACTCATTGAATTTATGGACTACCAGTGACCCTACTGCGCCAGGTACGTCCGTGAGACGCTGCCGCAGATTGAAAAAGAGTATATCGTGACAGGAAAGGTGAAATACGTCGTTAAAGACTTCCCTCTCGAGTCTATCCATAAACTGGCAACCAAGTTGGCCGAAGCCGCTCTTTGCGCGGCAGAACAGGGGAAATTCTGGGAGATGCGAAACCGTCTTTTTGACAATCAGCGAGGCATAAAGCTCGAGGACCTGCCAGACCATGCCCAGGCAGTGGGCCTTAAGGGTGACGCCTTCAAGCAGTGCCTGGACAGCGGTAAATATGCCCCTAAAATCAAGGAGGGAATCCTGGAAGCTCAGAGTGCAGCGGTGAGAAGCGTTCCAACTTTTCTCCTGGGATTTGCTGAGCCGCAAGGCAAGGTAAGGGCAGTAAAGATGATAACAGGTGCCCAGCCTTATGCTGTCTTTAAAGAAGCTATAGACACCCTTCTCAGTTCACAGAAATAATGAGGATTTGTAGGGGCGAACGGCTCCGCCACAGGCGGACCCCTACCTTACTTTCTCTGCCAGCAAACTGGCGATGGCCTTCTTTATCCCATCCTTTTCCACAACCCCTTCCTCGTAGAAC
>JAPLJA010000144.1 GCA_026388815.1 Pseudomonadota bacterium | reverse complement strand
ACCACAGAAATAGACGGGACAATCTTTGCTCTGGCAGCGCTCATCTCTGAATTGAACAGTTCAAAATGGTTTTTTGATTCAATTGCTCACCGCCACCTAAAAAATTTTCCTTAAAACTTGGTTTTTCAGCAGCCTGCTAGTGTCCCATGTCGAACGTGTAGACATGTCCATCGATATAGTGAGAGTCTTGTCAGTAACATCACCTTTCTTAGCTTCCAGATAGTTGTTTATATCCTGGATACCAGCTTCTTTAATGAATGAATCCTTCAATTTTCTATATGCCATGGACAGTGAGCGCTGCTGCTTCGGATCTAAGCATTCACTTATGATTCTTGAGAGGTATTTGTTCGGGCCTAGATATCCTCTGATGAGACTCGTGTCAATTATTGTCGCACGGAATGGCAGATTCCTGGTTGCTATTGAATTATCCGCGAACGAGCGCCATACAACCGTATAGTATTCTATCGGCATGATGCTTGGGTTTCCAGGCGAACTGGTGTATGCCCGGAAGTCATCAGCGAAGTCTTCGTTCAATTCCGCCTTCAAGTACAGCCCCGGACAGTCTTCGCCTACGGAGTTGTTTGTCCCCCTGAGCCTCCCCAATTCATTGCTTTGATCATCATCAAGATATGCTTCTATCAGAATCTGTGGAGGAGATGCATACCTCCCATTTCTGATGGCACCAAAGTAGCCTTCGACTATGTCGCTGTTGAAAATATAGGGATTCAGTTCATACTGAATGCTGCGACCGTCAAGCTGGAAGGACATAACAAGATTAATCGCTTCCAGCAGGGTAGTCTTTCCGGTTTCATTGTCGCCCACGATGATGTTGAGATGTTTGTTCAGGTTCAATTCAAACTTACGAAAAGTCTTATACCCTTCAATTTTGATTTTCCTTATGTGCATAGATGCGACCTTTTTGTCCTGACCTATTCGTGGAAACCGTATAACGTCAGGCGTCAGTGGCGCGGCGCAGCCGCGTCCGACTGCACGCCTTGGTTCGGCGTAAGATTCATTTTGCTATGCTCTTCACAAGGCCGATGATAGCAAGGGAAGCTTGTTTGTATAGTTCACGGTCGTCTGAGCTACTTCGGGTCAATGAATAGTCTTCAAACGCCTTGAGACGTGTAAAACCAAGTTGCTCGACTTGCTTGTATGTTTCTGGAAATCTAGCTTTGTGTTTTTCTAGAAACGCCATTCCACCAAGAATAATTCCTGCGATTTCCCCTCTATTTAGAAAATCGAAATCGCTTGCTTCCTTTGGCCATCCACTTAGTAATGCTCTTGCTTGAGTTCGTATCATATTCATCTCATTGAGCCGATAGAAAGAGACTGACGAAGAGACGCTTAAGATGACAAGAATTAAGGCTATGGACAATTTTTGTTTCCAGCCCTCTAAATTTCTTCTAACCCACTCCTCTATTGTTACAATTGCAGCGATGGCTGATAGTACAGGGAATAAATATTCCATTATCTAACTTCCCTCATTTTAATTAATCGCCTGCCTAACAATTATTATACAGTCTGTATAAAATAGGGAACACAGACTGTTCCCTTCTATATAAGAAGGTCTCGTGATTCCTTTTGGGAAACCTGGGGACAACCACCATATTCATTTAATACCTTCCCAGACTGCGTCAGTGCCCAACGCACCCCTGTCTTACCCATCACTTCAGCAACGTATCCATGATTCACCAGATTGATTAAACCCTCTCTTATTTCTTCTCTACTAATTTCTTGTGTTTTGTTTTTGTTCACTGCTTGGGTTATACCTGTCAGTGAGCGCAGCGTAAACTTTGGATGACTAGTTATGGCTTTAAGGATTTCCTTTTCTAAATCAGTTAGTTCTGCTCGTATCGCTTCTGACTGTGCTGATTTTTCTAATTCTTGCTCAGTCATCGAATCTACAATAGGAGCAAACGACGATTCTATTTCTCCGATTTCCGCCTTTACTGCCGCTACTTCTTTTCTTGCTTCCTTAGCCTCTTTCAACACCTTATCCGACAGTGTTTGAATAAATGCGCGTGATGATATTGCTGCAAGCAAACAAAATCCAAAAAACACTAAATAGTCATCATATTTTACTTTTTCTATGAAGAGGTCTGATAGCAAATTGCTTGATATTGTTCTTAAAAAAAGTGGCATGAGAAACGACGCGCCTATACCAACGAAAGAAGTAATTAACCAGGATGACCATTCCAATTTCTCCGGTTTGGAAAGAAAATAGTTGATTGTTCCTCCAGCTATCCCCGTTAATAGAATAATAGATATAACTCCTGCCAACCTATAATCCAATGTCATCCCTCATAATGCCTAATAATGATTATTCAGTTTGTATAAAATAGGAAACATAGACTGTTCTCTTCTAAATAAGAAGGTCTCTTGATTCCTTCTGGGAAACCTGGGGACAACGGGGGTGTTGAAAAACCCTCCTTTAAGTTCTTATAGTATGAACTGCACCATCCTGAGATTCAAATTTTCCTGAATAGTTGACACAATGCAGTAAATAAGTCTCGATACCTGTCTGGAATGCCAAGAAGAAGGATACGAAATAGTGCCATCCCTTGCCAACCGTTTCCAATTGATCACCGCTGCTATCAAGTATACCTGAATAGCTACATTAACCAATCCCCGTCGTATTGCCTGTCGCAACCCATGTTGCGTTTTTGCTTCGCCGTGTGTCCCTTCCACGCGAAATCGATGACGTCCATAGACCCGCTGCGTATCGTTATCCCAGCCCAGCAGCTTCCTCCTGCGCGCTCGTAAAAGTGCCTCATATCCTTCTACTATTAAGATTACTCTCCTGTGCGCTGTTTCCGGCAAGCACCGCTCACGCAGCCGACACTGTTCACAATCAGACTTCCGTGCACTGTATACCCACCCGTTTGCTCTCTGGCCTGTACGTCCTAATATCTTCCCACCGGGACATTTTACTACTTGATGTTTCCCATCATACTTGAACCTCCTGATGGGTATCCGCTTCTCTTTGCTCCGCTCCCTCTGGGGCGGTATTATTGCATCAATCCCTCGACGCTCGAGTTCTTCATAATTCCTTGCATGAGCATAACTGGCATCAGCGGTAACCTGCTGTAACTTCCTGCCCGTTGTATCCTCTATCCGATCTATTGTCTCGATGAGTCGTTGCCCTTCGTTGTCTTCCCCTGTCGTCAGATCAACATCCACTATCACCCCAGCCTTGTCATCTACTGATGTGTGCTGCTTGTATGAAGGCTCAAGGTGAAAATCTCCTCGCGATGTGACAAGCGTCGCATCCGGGTCTGTCATGCTTACCTTCTTCGGATACCCCTCCCGTGTCCGTGGGCGTCCGGGCCTCCTCGCCTGTAAATTATTTGACCCGGTATCCTCTTCTGCTTCATTCTCTGCTACCACCGTCTCGGCGTGCCTCTCGGTAATGCTTTCCCACGATACATCTGCCCGAATCAATGTCGCATCTATATGCACCGTCTCACCACTCACTAACCCTTTCTCAATACACGCCTTCACACTCCGCTGAAATATCTTCTTGAACCGTTCTACTCCCCATCGCTGTCGTATCCGGCTCAGGCTGGAATGGTCCGGCAATTCATCCTCCAAACTGTATCCGGCAAACCATCGGATTGCCAGATGTACCTGTGCTTCGCGCATCAGCTTCCGGTCATGGACTATCCCATGAAAAAACCCGGCAAGCATCAGTCGCACCGCTGCTTCCGGGTCGATCCCTGGACGTCCGTTATCTTCACAGTAACACTCTCGCACTTCTTCCCGTAACCATGTCAAATCAAGTATTCTATCTACTCGCTTTAATATGTGATCTTCAGGGATAAACTGTTCAATGTCGCCTGCTATAAATAATGTTCTCTGCTCTCGGTTCTTTCTCCCTATCATATGGACTCCAGAAAATTTGTTTATTCTTTGTCTTCATTATACTATGTTATTGTCATGAAGCCACATGTTTCGGGACTTTTTCAACACCCCCACAACCCCCATATTTTCAAATCGAAGAGCCTGTGGCTCACCGCTATAAGACCAGAAGAAGTATCAATAAATTCGGAGTAGCAGAATGGAATCTATCTATCACAGTGAGGGATGATGTCAAGAGAAAAGGCGAAGGGTGGACGAGGATCGGTGAAGGTTGCCTTGGGGTCTGTAGAATCAGGACCTCATCTAATTCTCACCTGTTTAAACAACTCAAACAACCGGCTGAAGGGGGTATACCAGCAGGAAAGCCTGAGCAGGTCACCCTTTAATTGCATCTTTCTCTGGTTGACTGCTACAAAAGGGTCGAGTCTGCCAAGAAAGATCAACTCCCAGACATCGCGAGGGGCGGAGATCACAAACGGTGCATCATCATCAAATGAAAGCTCTGGATAAATCAAGACCTGCCGTAACTTGTCTTCCGTGTTCTTGATTATCGACTCGGCCTTTGTCGGCGCCATGTCCCTGATCATTGATTCGGAATAGCCCTTTAGTGCTTCTGCTGCGTTTTCAGGACGAGCTAATTGCAGTATCATTGTCGTTAATTATTAATAATTCATATATAAAAGAAGTTGGTGATGTCAAGGAAATTATAAAAATTCCTTTTTTCTGTGATTCAACTACTTAGAATTTGGTAGATCTTAGGCCCGGGCAGGTTTTCGTTGAGAGGAGCTATAGGAATACATTATTTGTCTTGTTAATCTTACAATATAATTATCGGTACTCAATATATCAACTACCAAACCAGGGAATTCCCGGAGGGTAAAGACGAGAAGGCCATTGATTGACCTGTAATGCCTTAAAGGGGAAAAATCTTTAAAACTCGCTGTAAGTTCATTACCTGCAAATGCATCTTCAGCTTCGTGAAAAGTAAGATTAAATATATCAACCTCTTCATCAAAAAACCTGTCATCATCCTCGCAGTCATAATCCTGATAAAAAGATGCCATGTCTCCCTCCGATGAATTCTTTTACTATTTCTATCGTCATCTTTCCCCTGTTAATGAGAAACTTAATGATTTAATTACAAAAATATCTATTGACATATAAATATTTTACTTATAAATGTTTTATATGACACAAAGGGTTCAATGGGGGGATATCCTTATCTGGGTAAGGGTTGCCACTACTTTCAATCTCATGTACCAGGAGATAAAGAAAGAATTGAGCAAGGAAAATCTCACTATTCCCCAACTGGAAATCATCGGATGCCTTGCACCGTCAAGAGGACTTTCCTTGAATGAATTAGCCAACAGGTTGCTGGTAACCGGAGGAAATGTTACCGGCCTTATTGACCGTCTGGAGCGGGATGGATATGTCCTCCGGGAGAGGAATGAGAAGGATCGAAGGATCATCCATGCGAAATTGACCCCAAAAGGGAAAGAGATCTGGCAGATGATTATGCCACATTATCAGGCATGCATCGCCCGGTTGCTCGTGGGCCTGACAGTCGAGGAAAAAAAGGAGCTGAGCCGATTCTTGAAAAAAGTGATCCTCCATATCAGAAAAAAGGATACCGGTTGGCGTGAAAAAGAGGATCCGCGTTAAAAAATTTTTAGAGATTCATGTCGGGGTTCTTTTCTTCAAACTCTATTTTTTTTGGGTAAAGCGCCTTCCCATAGATTCTCTCGAATCCTGGGGAGAAAAACTCGGGAGCGTAGCCTTCTACATTTTACGAAGGAGAAAAAAGATAGCATTACAGAACATGCTTCTGGCATTTGGCAAGGAAAAGGATAAAGGAGAGTTTAAACAGATCTATCGAGCAAATCTAAAAAATATCGGTATGAATATGATGGAAGTAGCCCGCTGCGTGGATTTCGGAAATGGATATCTTAAGAATCTCGTTAGATTAGAAGGTAAGGAATATCTCGACAATGCCCTCGCTCAGAAGAAAGGTGTTATCTGCTTGACTGCCCATATCGGAAATTTTCCGCTCATGTGCACCCGATTGGTAAAGGAAGGTTATCCTGTATCACTGGTAGCCAGGAACCCGGAGAATCCTGAGATAACCGCTGCTCTGGCTTCCATAATGAAAACAATTGGTATGGAAGCCATCCCTGACAAACCCAGAAGAACCTGTGTGTCTCGATCTTTAAAAGCTTTAAAAAAGAA
>JAPLJA010000051.1 GCA_026388815.1 Pseudomonadota bacterium | reverse complement strand
GAAACTCACCAATAACCTGATGACGAAAAGGCTCTTTGCCACCACACCTGACTCTCAGGAACGGGCATATCTCATAGGAGTGAAGCGGGAATCGGATGACCGCCAGAAAGCCCTCGAATCTCTCAGGGAACTGGAAAGGCTGACTGAATCAGCCGGTGCCAGAGTAAAGGACAAAACCCTCCAGGAACTGAAACGGATAGACCCCGCCTTCTTCATCGGGCGAGGCAAGGCCCAGGAGATACAGGAGGCCATCTCATCACACGATATCAATCTCGCCGTCTTTGATGAAGATCTCTCACCTGCCCAGCAGAGAAACCTGGAAAACATTTTCGGAGCGAAGGTTATTGACCGCACTGCTCTCATCCTGGATATCTTCGCCCAGCGGGCAAAATCCAGAGAAGGAAAGCTCCAGGTAGAACTTGCCCAGCTTACCTATCTTCTCCCCCGCCTGAGAGGAAAGGGTCTTGTGCTTTCACGGCTGGGCGGCGGCATCGGCACCCGAGGGCCGGGTGAAACCCAGCTCGAGGTGGACCGGAGAAAAATCAGGGAGCGGATCCACCGCTTAAAGCAGGACCTCAATAAGGTGAGAAATGTCCGCACGATACAGAGACTCGGGAGAAGGCTTTTCTCCCCTTACCTCATCACTCTGGTTGGCTATACTAATGCGGGGAAATCTACACTCCTTAACTCCATCACCCACGCCGGCGTGCTCGTTGGAAACAGGCTCTTTTCCACGCTTGATCCCACAACCCGCCAGTTCAGGCTTCCGAGCAACCAGAAGGCGATGGTTTCAGATACGGTCGGATTCATCAACAAACTGCCTCACCAGCTGATTGCCGCCTTCAAGGCAACGCTTGAGGAAATAAATCAGGCTGACCTCCTCCTCCACATCATTGACATCTCAAATCCGGAGGCTGAAAAGCAGATCGAATCGGTAAACCAGGTCCTGGAGGAGATCGGTACAAGTCATAAAACTGTTATCCATGTTCTCAACAAGATTGATATGCTCGAAGATCCACGTGTAATCAGGTCCTGGAAGAGGAGGTTGGAGAATGCAGTGGCAGTTTCCGCCCTCACCGGCAAAGGGCTCAGAGACCTCTACCACCTCATCGATTCTCTTCTCACTCTCACTATGGAAAAAGTCAGGTTTAAACTCCCCGTAACTGCCGGCAAGATTATTTCTCAAATCCACGCTAAGGGGATGGTAACGAAAAAAGAGTACAGGGGAAACGAGGTCATCATCGAAGCGAAGGTAACCCCAAGGCTGGCTGATACGCTGCGGGCCTACCGGATTTGATACACGGTTGTCCGCAGGGAGCCGGGATATTTTGCATCAAATCCGGGAGAAATGATCGTCTCTCCCTTGGGGGAGATAATGATCGCCTCAACACCGGGATATTTTCTCAAGAACCTCAACCCTTTAGCAGGGCCTAAAACAAAGACCGTAGAGGACAGACCGTTAACCTGGCTGATGTTATCGCCAATTACCGTAACGCTGCGGCAGAGGTTTGCAGGGTAGCCTTTTTTCGGATCAAAGATGTGATGGTAGGTAATCCCGCTCTGGGTAAATTTCCGTGCATAATCTCCTGAGGTAAAGACGGCTTTATTGCTCACCTTCAAGACAGCAATGTATGATTGGGGCTTGAGAGGATCTGTCACCCCTACCTCCCATTTACTCTCATCCGGTTTCAGACCCCAGCAGTAGACATCTCCTCCGCCATCGACCAGACCGTTGTCAATCCCCATCCTGCGGAGTGCCTTATAGGCCTTTTCCAGGATGTAACCCTTGGCAATACCCCCAAGGTCAATTTCCATCCCGATCTTTCCCAGGGAGACTGAGCTGCTTATCTGGTTCAGCTGGATCTGGGTGAAATCAACCAAAGGCAATGTGGCTTTTATTTCTTTATCAGCGGGAGCCTGTGGTGATGTTGTATTCAATTTCCAGATCCGTCTTAACGCTCCGACCGTGATGTCAAAGGCGCCGCTCGAGTTCCGCGAGAGCTGAATGGACTGGCCGATCACATCCATCGTCTCCTGAGAAACCTGAGTCCACATGGTTGCAACTGCCTTGTTGATCAATGAAACTTCACTCTGGGGATTCCAGCTGCTCATGAGACTTTCCAGCCGTTCTATCTCGACAAAGGCTGCCTCTGCTGCCGTGGTGGCTTTTCCTTCGTCCTCTGCGCAGAGGGTGAAGCTCACCAGCGTACCCATGAGGGGACGGCTGTATTTGTACTGGTAAAATATTTTCTTTATCTCAACAGCCCTGAGATCAGAAGAAAAGACAGATAAGAAAATAATTGCAAAGATAATGATGAGCGTTTTATTCCTCATACAACTCCTCCAATCCGCATGTACTGTTTACGTGCAGATTTTATCTCTAATTCATCTACTGTCAACCCAAATAATCCCTTGAAATATACACCAACTTATAATACAAATTGATGACCAGCATTTTACAGGACGAGGAGAATGATTGACAAAAAAGAAGTAGAACATGTGGCACGGCTGGCACGGCTCACCTATACGCCGGAAGAGATTGAACCCTTCACCCACCAGCTCAATGCCATCCTCAATTACTTTGAACAGCTGAAAGAGCTGGACACCACCGGCATTGAGCCCACCTCTCATGCCATCCCGCTGAGCAATGTCTTCAAAGAGGATGACGTGAGGAATTCCCTCCCCGTCGATGCAACCCTGAGCAATGCACCGGACAAGAAAGATGACTGCTTCAGGGTGCCGAGAATCATCGAGTAAGAAGGCGTTACCATGGAACTCTGCCAGATGACCATTCACCAGCTTCACGAATTGCTGAAGAAGCGGGAAGTGACCTCAAAGGAGGCTACCGCTTCTGTTTTCAAAAGGATTAAAAAAGTAGAAAGCCAGGTTCATGCCTATGTCACATTGACCGAGGAACTGGCCATGCAGCAGGCTCAGGAAGCTGACGCCCGGATAGAAAAAGGCGAGATAACCGTACTCACCGGCATACCCCTTGCGCTCAAGGACATCCTCTGTACTGATGGTATCAGGACTACCTGCTCTTCCCGAATCCTTGAAAACTTTGTCCCTCCCTTTGATGCCACGGTAGTAAAGAAACTGAAAGCGGCAGGGGCTGTTTTTACCGGCAAGACCAATATGGATGAATTTGCCATGGGCTCATCCACAGAGACCTCCTATTTCGGCGTCACCCGGAACCCCTGGGACCTTGATCGGGTCCCCGGCGGCTCGAGCGGCGGCTCGGCTGCTGCCGTGGCGGCAGGCGAGTGTATTGCAGCAACAGGGAGTGACACCGGCGGCTCTATCCGGCAACCTGCCTCGCTCTGCGGTATCGTTGGCTTGAAGCCAACCTACGGCAGGATCTCTCGCTTCGGCCTCATCGCCTTCGCCTCTTCCCTCGATCAGATCGGATCCATGACCAAAGACGTGGAAGACACGGCCATTCTCTTGAATTTCCTCTGCGGCCATGACCCTATGGATTCCACTTCCATCAACCTGCCGGTCCCCGACTATACAAAATCATTGAAAAAAGATTTGAAGGGAATCAGGCTCGGCATACCAGATGAATATTTCATTGAAGGCCTGGACCCTGAAGTCAAGGAGGCAATTGAAAAGGCAATCAAAGTCATGGTAGGGCTCGGTGCCACATCCCAGAAGGTTTCTCTTCCTCACACCCGCTATGCCCTGGCAATCTACTACCTGATTGCCCCGTCCGAGGCAAGCTCCAACCTCGCCCGCTACGACGGTGTCAAGTATGGATACCGCTCAAAAGACGGTGAGAACCTCTT
>JAPLJA010000007.1 GCA_026388815.1 Pseudomonadota bacterium | reverse complement strand
AGTACTCTGTTTAAGAGGATACCCACCTAAATATTCACAATTGATCCAAACCCTGAAATATTCATACCCATCCCTTGCATCTGTTTCAATCTCCACCTTGTGCCACTTCCCCTTATCCAAGCCGGTCTTGATGTCCTTTGTATAGGTATTTCCGTCAATTTTAAACTCTGTCTGGATTTTAAACTTAGTAGTACTTGTAGAAATAAATCTGAGCCAAGCCCCATAATTCTCTCCCAATGCCCTATCATACACCTTCACGAAATAGTCTTGACTTTGGGTTACGACCCAGAGGTTGAACGTGGTCTTGAGTGATTCAGATGGCTGTTGTTTTTTATAAGTCATGCTGCCCGAATTAATATGAGCAACATAATCATTCTCACTGGGATCGACTGCCCGCGTAACTGAGCCGGTGGTTTGCCATTCTTCGGTATTGATTCCGTCCTCAAAATCATCTGAAAAGGTGAGTGCGGCAGGGGCATACTCTATGGTAATTACACCTTTCCCATCACCAGAATTCTCTTCGATGAGTTGGTCATGATCATCGTACTGGAAGAGTTTTAAGGTATTGTCATTCTTATCAGCTATTCTGGTCAGATTGGGAGGATTATTGTAGTCAAAATATTCAAACCTATACTGACTCTGGTTGTCATCCGGGAATTGGATCACAACCAGTTTATTAGCTTGATAGGAGAAGGTCCACTGGTTGCTATTGGGGTCAGTGACACTCTCAAGTAAATTGGTGGTAACATTGTAACTGAAATTAAGTTCCCTGCCTGAAGTATAATTAGCTTCTTTAACTTTTATAAGGTTTCCTTTTGTATTATAACTCAGGGTGAGGGCATTACCATTTAGATCTTCAATTCGATCCAGCGCATATTTACTACCAGAATCTGTATTAATAATATTATATCTATGCTTGATTCCATCTTTCTGGGTGGTGTAAAATGTATTACCACTCTTTGTTAGAACAGTATAGTCATCACTCGTCGATCGATAAGTGCCACCCCCGGCAGGGATATACAGCCTTCGAAATCCTCTATCAGTAGTGATGACTACTCTACCATTGGCTGATGATTCAGAGAGAGAGTAAAGGTACGTGTGTGACCAGCCAACCCCTAGGCCACGGTCTTTATTGTACTGACTGTTATAGTGAACCGTGAAAGAGGGGGAAAGGCCGTGGGAAGGGAGACTTATCAGGTTCTTTGAGAAATAGTTCTCTCCGTTTTGATCAAAACTCCCACCAGCGCCCCCGAAAGGACAAAAGGGAATCGGAGGCGCCTCACCATAGCACAGGAGATAATTATCCTCATATAAGGCATTAATTTCTTCTGCCTCTTCGCAGTATTCAAGACATTCATCAAGGGTCGAGAACTCCCATATGCTGTTGTATTGGTTAGGTTGTTGACAGACACACTCATTAGGAGCAGGTTGTCCACAATCGTACATTCGTTTCCAGGGTGTAAACACTATATTATTTGGTCCCTTTACCCAAGGTAGACAAAACGCCTCTATGTGCACTGGCTCGCAAAGCCCTAATATCTGATCACAGATTCCTGGACAAAAAGATTGAAAATCACACGGTGGTAATTGCGAAGCAATAGCGGTGTGATTGAAACAAGTTGCCATTAGTAAAACCAATATCATCAACTTAATTGTTTTCATCATTGTCATCCTCAATTGCAATCTTTGCTCAGCGATTTTCTGAAAACCCCTTTACCGCTCCGATTCCGCTGAGTGATATTCTTTGATGATACAGGGCCATACCGCTTCGTATTGCCGGCAGTATCTACATCCTCGAGTAGGTAAAAATAGATCCCGCCCTGTTGTGGTGGCACATCGAGAAAAGAATACTCAACTCCAGATATTGAACTTCCTTTTGCTGGAATGAGAGAATTGTTAATTTTCGTATAGTCTTTTTCATCAGCTATTCTCCGGTAGAGATTAAATCCTACGGTATTGATTTCTGACTCTGTCTTCCACTGGAGCAATACTCCCTGTGGTGTCGGTTCTGCCCTGAAGTAGGCAAGGTGAACCACTGTTGGAGGAAGCTGACCGTCTCTCGTTACCGTTAAACGGTTCCCTGTCCTGTCATAGGTGTAGCGGATTGAAGACCCATCAGGATATGTGATACCTGAGAGCCTGCCATGTGAATCATAGGTATAGGCAATGGCAGCATCAGGAGGAGGTTGTGTTTCCTCTACCAGGAAGTCTACCGTGACCAGGTCAGAATAGGTTATACCGGAATTAATTACATCCAGTCTGATGGTATAGACAGGCTGGTTCAATCCCGTTGTATCCCACGTCGCAAGCTGCTCATTCTGTTTGGAACTGTAGATGGGCCCGGTGATCGTATTCCAGGAAGTAGGAGCTCCGCCCATTCCATATTTTACCTCGTAATAACCCCCGTTGGTGATTGCTGTTCCTTCGATACTTATTTCAGTACCGGAAGTGAACAGCGTATGGGAAAGTGGCTGGGTAATGCGGGCAATTGTCTGATCACCCAGGTTAAGGATACCCATTACCGGCGAGGCAGTACTGCCATTACTCTCCGCCTCAATACGGTAATAACACACACCACTGACCACACCATTTTCGCCCATCCCATTCCAGGTGATTGTTCCGCCAGGACTGTTTAATCCGGATTTTGACCAGACTTTTTCAAACTGCTGATTTAAAATGGAGAGAGTCCAGTTGGCTGGCTGAGAGAGAGTAAAGCTAAATGTCGTATTGCCAGTGATGGGATTAAACTGCTTGGGATTGGCACCTGCCGAGATAAACCGGAAGGGATCACTGAATTCTTCTTCCAGCCAGGGCTCATATACAACCGTTCCGGTCACTATTGCTGAAGAGCAGAGGTCTTGAGAGGGACCATACGGAGTCCCCCAGTAGTTGAGTTGTGCATTTATATTTTGATTATTCTGAAAATCAATGAAGTCATAGAGATCGTTACTATAAATATTACAATTTTTAATCGTTGCACTGCCAGAATCATTACTGTGAATTTTTATACCATCAGCTTTACTATAACGAACGGTAGAATTCTTTATAGTCTCGGCCGAGGGTGAAGATTCCCAGAAGCTGACAGCCGCGTCATGCTCAATGTTATCTTCGAGCTCTGCAAAATGTGCACCGGCATATTCTATCGTACAGTAATTGAGCCGGCTTTGAGAACTCGTGCCCCATTTGAAGAGGATGCCTGACCAGTACTGACCAGGGCTGCTCGTAGTAAACGTAATAGGCTGTTCTTTTGTCCCAACAGCATTCAGGACGCCACATTGTACAGTCCCTGTAAAGGCATGTCCTAAGTAAAGGCCGAGATCCGGATCAAATTTAATGGTAGTGCCAGGGTTGATGGTGAAAGTCACAGTCGGATATGGTGATGAACCATTATAAATGTCGATATCATCTACTTTGATTAAATATGGTATCCCAAAATTACACCAAGTTGTATTTGCTGCAATGTTCTTGCCGATCATTTCAATTGCCTGCTGGCCGTTTCCGGTGAAAGTGGTACCGCTCGGTAGGCTTACAGAGGCTGGAATCCGTATAGGATAAGAGCCATTCTGAAGAAATCTATTTTCTCCTTGAATATTAGGTTCGCCCTTGAAATTGGAACAGTAAACCCCGTAAGTATCATTATGTGATATTTCTGTCCCGTTTATCAGCGGGAAACTGTAACCATGATCTCCGTGGATATTGACTCCACATTCCTTATTTCCGGTTATAACACTGTTATATATTTTCCCGTAACAAATAGTACTGTGGTCCGTCCCACTCGTATAGTGTCCCTCAATATAAATTCCGTCATATTGACTATTTTGGATTGTACAATGAGAAATCGTTGCATCTGAACAGAAGAGAGAGATATTTGCTCTATCGCTTGCAGCTGTGCCCCAACCTCCATTTTCAATGGTGCAATATTGTAAGCTATGATAGGAGTCGTTAAAAAGAGTACCACAAAGTGCATCAGAAGCTTTCGTAGGGTTCCATATAAAATATATACCCTTCCAGTATTGGCCGGATGAATTGGAGGTGAAGGTGATGGGGGCATTTGCGCTCCCTTGAGCGATGAGTTTCCCATACGATCTGTTACTAGAAACTCCTGAACCAAACTGCAGTTTTTTAGCAGGCGAGACTCTAACCTCAACGGGAGCTTCACCTCCACCAGAGCGAGCAACGGTTATGGTGAGAGTTGCGCAGTTTGTTACAATAACATCCGAGGTTGCAATGTAAGGGCTACCATCCGGCGTCCAGGTTTGGTTGGTTGAATAGGTTCCCCCGACGTAGGTAGGGCCGGCAGCAGAAACATGATGGAGAGATAGACAGGGAGAGATACAAAGAATGGTAAAGCAAACAATCTTAAACAGCGTTTTTCCTGACAGAGGTCACTCCCTAAAATTGTTTGTTGGCTAACTAAAGCGCAAGAAGACTGCTATTGCTATCGTCTATCACATGGAATGGTTATAGACAAGAAAATATTCCCCCCTGTGATAGCCGAATAGATGCAGGGTTCGAACCTGCTGTTTTTCAATTCCAATTCCGCACTCATCTCTCCGCACTCCGCACTCGTCGTGGCACCGCACTCACCGGCCCATGCATGGTGCTCTTGCTGTATATTCTGCGGTTTTTCGGGTCTCACCGGGAGCTGCACCTTCCCCTGAAGTTTTGGTTTACCGCGTCCGAACTGAGTATTGACACGGTCCGGATCGAGGGAACAAAATTACAGCCACTCTTGTTCGGCCTCACGGTGTAAGTACCCTCTTCCAACCCGGAGAATCGATAGACACCGGCAGCATCGGTTACCACCATAGCTGAAACGGGACCGGAGAGGTTCATGGTGACATCGCTTATCCCTGAGCCGTACCACATTACCTTGCCTGCGATCGTATATCCCGAATGGAGGACGGTACCGCCTCCTCCCACGACAAAAATATCCGTTCCCGAACTCCCCCAGACACTACTAAGATAGTTTGTAATCCCGCTGCTCGTGCTCGACCAGTTCTCACCATCATAATGGAAGATTACGCTGCAATGTGAGTAGAGCTGCCCTGCACCAACGGCGTAAACGTCAGTCCCCGAACTCCCCCAGACACCATGGAGTAATCCACTCGCCCCACTCATCTGGGTCCATGTAGCACCATCGTAGTGAAGAATGATTTCATACGAGTAACGGATATCAGGAACCCAATACCCCACTGCAAATACGTCGTCAGCACGGCTTCCCCAGACAGCAAACAGGTCATGGGAAAACCCCGTGTCTAATGAAGACCATGTACTACCGTCATAGTGGAGGACGGTACCGCCTTCACCCACAGCAAAGACATCCGTTCCCGAACTCCCCCAGATTCCATTGAGACTGACACCGGTAAGACTGTTCATGGGAGACCAGACTGTCCCATTATAGTGGAGGATGGTACCGTTTGAACCCACCGCAAATACGTCAGTCCCGGAGCTCCCCCAGATGTCATAGAGAACGTTTGTCGTGCCACTCTCCATAGGTGTCCAGCGCCTGCCATCGTAATGGAGAATCATACCGAGCCAACCCACCGCAAAGACATCAGAACCAGAACTCCCCCAGACCCCGTAGAGGTCATCAACGGCTCCACTCCTCATTTCTAACCAGCGCCCATCTCTGTAATGTAGGATAGTACCCTCATACCCTACAGCAAAAACATCGGAACTGGCACTCCCCCAGACATCATTGAGTGTGCTTGTAATCCCTTCGGTCACAGAGGACCAGCGTCTACCATTGTAGTGCAGGATGGTGCCGTAATCTCCTATTACGAAGACATCGGAACCGGAACTCCCCCAGACACTCCCAAGACCATATGTTGTCCCGCTTTCCATAGGAGACCAGCGGTTACCATTGTAGTGGAGGATTGTGCCGGTCATGCCTACGGCGAAGACATCGGAACTGGAACTTCCCCAGACCTTGTAAAGATCAGTCACGGTATTATTCTTCATGGGAGACCAACCTTTTTCGTCATAGTGGAGGATGGTACCGCTTCCTCCCACGACAAAAACATCCGTTCCCGAACTCCCCCAGATGCCGTTTAGATCCCGGGTGGTTCCGCTATTCATGGAGTTCCAGTTCACCCCGTCATAGTGGAAAATAGCACCACCTTCCCCTACCACAAAGATATCGTCATCTGCGCTCCCCCATATGCCATAGATTTCTTCTGAAAAACTGATGTCCATTGGTGACCAGTCAATGCCATCGAAGTGATAGACGGTATCTCCCCACACTACAAAAACATCAGTACCAGAAGTCCCCCATATATCCTGGAACCACGACCACCCCATTCCTTCGGTATTCATCTGAGACCAGCTTGAGCCGTCGTAGTGGAGAAGGGTCCCTTCAGAACCCACAGCAAAAACATCAGAACCACTACTTCCCCAGATACCTTTCAGATAAAAGATCTCTTTCGAAAGCCCGCTCTCCATTTGAGACCAAGTCGTCCCGTTGTAGTGTAGGATGGTACCACCCCCTCCAACAGCAAAAACGTCCGTACCTGAACTCCCCCAGACCGCTAAGAGCGCATTCCCTTGTGGCAGAGGATTCTGCCATGTCCATTCAGCAGAAAAGGTAGTAATTGGAATGAGCAAAAAGACAAGTAACAAAATCTGGATAAGGCTTTTATGTTTCATGATGCACTCCATACCTTATAAAAAAAGCACCACGTAAAAAAGCCCCCACCAGCACTCAGGCTGATGGGAGCTCATGTCTGTACCCCTGAAATGATACACCCTTCATAAACACTTTTTTCCCCTGGCTATGAAGCGGTATTGCTTTGTACTTGAGGAACGATATATCAGTTTATGGGGGATTGCAACGGTATTAATGCATAGGTGATGTATTAGAACTTGTGTCAGGAAGAAAAGGAGCCATTACTAACTGATGAATTATACAAAAGTTACTTTTCACATACCAAAGAACTAAATTCCAAAATGCTATTTTTATGATCCTCCCAGTTAAAAAACCTAAAGATAAATAGGTATCTACCGATACTTATAAAAACAATGTTTCTCATGCAAAAGTTTTCTTAACATATAAACATATAATAGATAAAAGAAGGGATCCAGCTTTATGAAAATAATGAAAATGAGTAGTCGGGAACTCGCCCATCTCGTTATAACCGTGCTAATCTCCATTGCCTTCTCAATATTCAGCATGTCTATCCATTTTATCCAAAAAATGTTCAATTACTTCTATCCCTATACCAGCTTACCAGTTGTAGAATTCATCTTTAGTGTCATATTCTTCTGGCTGGCATTCCTTATCTGGATAACCTACCGTTACTGGAGAAAAGCAGAAGTAAACCAAGAAAAACTGCAAGACATATCACTCCGCGATGAGCTCACGAAGCTCTACAATAGGCGGGGATTCTTTACCCTTGCCGAATATCAGGTGAAAATAGCTAAACGAATGAACAATGAAATAATGCTCCTCTACATAGATGTAAATGATCTGAAGTGGATTAACGATACCTTTGGGCATCGGGAAGGTGATCGGACTTTGATTGATGCTGCAAATGTCTTAAAAGGGACGTTTCGTGAGTCGGACGTAATTGCTCGCATTGGTGGTGATGAATTCGCTGCTTTCTTGTTTGGAGCTTCACAAGAGGCATCAGAAGTTCCTGCCAAGCGTTTGCAGAAACATATCGATGATTTCAACGCACAGAGAAACCGTAAGCACACGCTGAAGCTCAGTACGGGCATTGTTTCTTACGATTATAAACATCCTTTTTCCATTGACGAACTCTTGGGGCAAGCTGATCGATTGATGTATGAAGAGAAACGAAAAAAATCCGAGAGACTTCCGGAAGTGCAATGCGTTATGGAAGAAACTAAGTAATCTGTGTCAATTAACCATGAAAAGAGAAAAAGGTTTTACCTTGATCGAGTTAATGATCGCCGTAACTATTATGGGGATACAGGTAGCAATTGCCTCACCGAAATATTTAGCTAACGGAACAAGTCGATAAAGCGACTATGTTGCAAAGGCAGGAGCCGTTGACCCCCGCCTCTTTGATCCTGCCCCGACAACAACCACGTCATAGATCATAACCCCCCTCGTTTTGTAATTGATTATTCAAAAGGAGATTTTGCCCATCATCCCTTCAGCCAGGTCACGTAGTAAATCCCTTCACTCAGGTTGAAATAGCGCATCTTCTCCGGCTCAATCTTTATAATCCGGTAAGGGAAAGGAGGGAGGCCTTTCACCCCTCTCCTCTTTAATGACTGGGTAACCCCCATGAGATCCAGTGTTTCCTGAAACTTCTCTCTCTCCTTTTGTGAGATCACTTCAGCTTTACCCCAGACCTGAAGTCCTCTGACCTTGAGAAAACCTCTTCCCCTCCTGATCCGGGAGGCAATGGAATACGCCTCGTAGCAAGGTGAAGAACATCATGTTTTTTCATGAACCGGGCAACCTCTTGTTCGAACTCTTCTGCACTCTTAAACTTCCTTAACTTGATTCCAGCGTCTTTGCAGAGCTTTGCGATAAAAGCAGATGGTTTAACTGTTTGTAAGTGAGTCATATTTACCTTGCGGGTGAGTAGAGATGGCAGAAATTGGGATAGCACTGCTTACTCGCAGGTTAAGCTATTTGTAGCTCGTTTTTAATCTTTTCCGTAAGCCACAGTCTAACCAGTGTCTGATAGGGTATACCCTTAATCGTTGCAATCTTTTTAATTGACTGGATATACAGAGGATCTATTTTTATTGAGATGTTCCTGAGATTCCTTTTCCTCTTTCCTGTTAGGATACTCTCTCTAAGTTCATCTTCAAGGCTTAAATTAACATCTCCATCAAGAATATCCCCTAATACCTCATGGGTATCGTAATATTCCTCAGCACTTATTTTTCTTTTGGCTATTTTTGTTTTCATAATCTAACCCTCTTGATTACTGCTTTTTCTGTTTGCGCCAGTATCTCTTTTCAGCCTGGTTCATATCCCAGCCTGTGATTACCCTGGCAAAGCTTTGTTTCTTCAACTCAAAAACCACTGTAAGGCATCTTCCCTCAAGGGTTGGCCCCATTGCCACATAATGGTTTCTTTTCGTTTTTCGGAATAGGGGTTTTGCCGCAAAGACTTCCTCTACCTCTTCTGGCTTAATACCGTGACCAAGCTCTATATGTAAGACATTCCCATCATCCCACTCAAATCCCGTTATGCGCACACTCTCTCCCCTTGGCAATACATTGTATTACCCTATCCACAGAAAAGTCAATAACATTTGTTCTTGATACGAATAAAGCTACGTAGCCTTGCAGGCCCGGATGAACCCCTTCATGATCCGACCGGTAAAAGGGTCTTCCGGTTCCCGCTCCGGATGCCACTGCACCCCGATAAAGAAGGGGTGATCTTTTGACTCGATTGCCTCAATAATGCCATCTAAGGCAAGGGCTGAACACGTGAGCCCCTTTCCCAGTTTTTTCACTGCCTGGTGGTGATGGCTGTTTACCTCAAGGGAGCTTTCTCTTACGAGCTTAAAGAGCCTGGTATCTTCATACACCGTGATGGAATGCCGTACCTCCTCATGCCGTGCAGCCTTCAGAATCTGGGAAGGGATATCCTGATACAGGGTACCGCCGCACATCACGTTCATCAACTGTGCGCCATAGCAGATTCCGAGCACCGGCTTGCGGGTTGGTATAAACTCTTTAAGCAATCCGATCTCAGATTGAGGACGGAGACGGTTGAGCAGGTCCACCTTATACTGAACTTTTTCTCCATAGTACGAAGGGGGGATGTCCCTGCCGCCACTTAAGATGAGCCCATCAATCATCCGTGCATATTCTCTCAGCAATTCCTTATCCTGTGTGGGAAAGATGAGGAAGGGTAGCCCCCCATAGTGCTCTACCAACCGTACATAGAGTACTTTGAGGGAAAAGAACTCTCCGTCTTTACTTTTCCCATAGCTCATGGTGATCCCGATCCTCGGTTTCATCGCAAGAGCACCTTGCCGGGGAGTTCGCCTGTAGTCTCACCGTTGTTTAATGCCACTTTACCATTCCCTATGACATACCTGATCCCCTCAGGATACCGGTATGGATCTTCGTACGTAGAGGTGTCGTTAATCGTCTGCAGGTCAAAGATGGTAAGATCAGCATGAAAACCTTTCCTGATCAGGCCCCTCTCCTTCAACCCGATTCTCCGGGCTGGCTGACCGGACATCTTGTACACAGCCTGCTCCAGGGTTAAG
>JAPLJA010000114.1 GCA_026388815.1 Pseudomonadota bacterium | reverse complement strand
ACCGAGATCATTGACATCAACTTCGCCAAGGCAAAGGACATGAAGAAGATCCTTGAGGATGAGAAGCATCTCTTCTCCGACCGGGGCAGCGCTGTAGCTGACGAGAGGACAAACAAGCTGATCGTCCAGGATGTCGAGAAGCGGGTAGAGTCAATCAAGGCCCGGATACAACTCCTGGATCAGCCTACCCGCCAGGTCCTGATCGAGGCGCGGATCGTCCAGGCTAACCCGACCTACACAAAAGAACTCGGTGTCCAGTGGGGAGGGACGTACAATACAAAATCCGGTGACAAGAATATGTCCTTCAATGGTGCGGCGGGGGATAACTATGTCGTCAACCTGCCTGCACCTGTCGGAGATGGATCAGGAGGCGGGATTAACTTCGGCATGATTACCGATTCCCTCAGCCTCGACATAGCCCTCTCTGCCCTGGAAAAGGATGAAAAGCTGAAGATTATCTCAAACCCAAAGATCCTGGGGCTTGACAACAAGGAATGCGTGATCAAGCAGGGCGTCCAGCTCCCGTATCTGAAACTGAGCGAACAGGGAGTGACCTCTACCGAATTCAAGGATGCGGTCCTGGAAATTAAGGCGACTCCCCATATTGCATCATCTGGCAATGTGATCATCCACCTCGAAGTGAAGAAGGACCAGAAATCTGCCCAGACCGGTGCCGGGGGAGAGCCGGGAATTGACACCAGGCAGGCAATCACCGACCTTCTCGTGGACGACGGAAAGACGGTGGTAATCGGCGGAATCTATGAAGAGACTGTTACCCATATTTTGAGTGGTGTTCCCTATTTCATGAAACTCCCCCTGGTGGGAAGGTTTTTCAGGAACACTATGGAAAAGCTGGAAAAGACTGAGCTTCTGATCTTTTTAACCGTAACGGTAGTTAGGAATAAGCCTGTAGCGTAACGAGATTGGTATTATAAGGAGGGTAAAAAATGAAGAAAGGTATCTGTATCTATCCTGCCTTGCTCATATCGCTTCTTTTCGTCTTTGGCTGCGGGGGGGTCACCAAGCAGACCATAACGCCGGTAAAGACCGACAATGTACAATATATCCCCGCAAAGAATCCCGTGCGGATCGAAGGGGTGAAGAAGGTGTGCATCTTCCCCTTCGCTGACTATTCTCACCAGCAGTCATTCCTGGAGCCTCAGGAGTGGGGAGGGAACGTCAGGATCGTCGAGGAGATAACTGATCAGCTCATCGCTCACGGGCTTTCTGTTGCAGTGCAGGAAGATGTCAATACCATGCTTGCAGACTATGAAGTCATCAAACCCATAAAGAAAAAGTATCTTCTTTATGGGACGACCGGAGAGGAAAACGGGAACGAAGAAGAAGAGCCCGGCACGCCGGAGTACGAACTGAAGAAAGTAAGCCACGGCTCCGAGATCAAGGAAGAGCTGATGAGCGTTATCAAAAAGAATAAGGAGAAAGAAGGGAAGGAAAAAGAGGATCAGTCAAAGCCCTCATCTCCCGTGCTCCAGGGGGCAACCATTGGCCTGACCAAAGAGATGGTTGTTGACATTGGAAAACAGCTCGGCGTGGATTTGATTATCCGGGGCAGGATCATTGAGTTTGGCTACAAGGATACCGCTACCTTCAGCCCGCTCTACCGGGGAATGATCCCGGTCCTCCTCGACAGCGTAAAGAACGTGGTGTTCGGCGCGGACTATTATGGTTACGAAAACGACCTGGAGGCCCTGGAATACATGATGGTCGGTAGTGGCGTAGGGTATGCCATCGGCCATCAGATGATCAAGGAAAGTATCCGTACTGATACGAAGCTTACGGGCACATTTATTACCCGGGAAGAAAAGGTTAAAGATGTGGACCGTGACGCGCAGGGTGGCATAGGTGCTGCTGCAGGCGGGGTCTCCGGCTTGATTGCCAGCCAGCATCCCAAGAACGCCAAGCGGACTTCAGTAATTCAGATCAGGATTTATGCCCAGGATGCCCGGACCGGAGAGGTGCTGTGGTCCAACCGGGCTGAAGTAGAATACACACCAAAGAGTAATTTTTCCTATGACGATATCCATCCGAAGGTTATGTTTGATCAGGTAATCAAGCAGGGAGTGAAATCCCTTATGGACAGTTTTTTCAGCGAGGCAGAGAAGGTATTAACCAAGGAAACGAAATCGTAAGCCATTTTAAAAAGGGGATGCAGAGATGCCAAGAAGACTAATCTTGGGTATCGCAGTTTTTCTCTGGGTACTGGGCGGCAGGTACTGCCTCCCGGATTGTCAGGCGCAGGGACTGTCCAGTGATTCACCCTGGCCCATGTTTCATCACGACGCAAAGCACACCGGGAAGACCACGCACCCGGGGACCCACATCGGCGCTCTCAAGTGGAGGTTCAAGACGGACGGCCAGGTTGTATCTTCGCCTGCCATTGCTGCAGACGGGACCGTGTATGTGGGCTCCGAAGATAATTACTTCTACGCCATTAACAGGGATGGCAGTTTAAAGTGGAGGTTCAAGACAGACGGCATTATCCGTTCTTCACCTGCAATAGCTTCAGACGGAACTGTTTACGTAGGATCATTTGACGGAAAGCTCTATGCCTTCAAACCGGATGGAACTTTCAAGTGGTCACCATATCAGACAGGAAATGGTATAGAATCATCACCTGTTATTGGCACAGACGGAACTGTCTATGTTGGTTCATCTGACGGATATTTCTACGCTGTCGATGCCACAGGAAATCTGTTGTGGTATCCTATCCCCCTTTATGGAGCCGGGAGCCCCATTGGCTCCTCTCCTGCGATTGGTGATGATGGTACAATCTATGTCGGATGCTGGCAGCAAAACCTCTATGCCCTGGACCAATTCGGCTATCCCATGTGGTACTATCCCACCTATACAGGCGGTGTCTTTTCATCCCCTTCCATTACGGCGAGTGGGACCATCTATATTGCCAATGATTCAGCCTGGGAAGACACTCTCTCGCAACTCGAGGGCGTCTCCGAATCTGATAAAGACCCCTGGTTCATCCATAAAATAAATACTGACGGTACAATTGCTTTTCGCGGCAACTACGGAACGGCCGATGTTTATTCTACTGCAGCCATTGAATCAGACACCTCCATTGGCTGACGGGATTTTCTATGCCGTTGACCCGAACTGCGCATGCGCGATCTGGCAGTATGAAACGGGCGGCTGTATCAAGTCCTCGGCTGCTATTGATAATGATGAGTATCGGACCATCTACGTCGGGTCTCAGGATAACTACCTCTATGCCTTTTATGATGGTTTCAAGATTGCTGGGCAGGTGCTCTTCAATGGCTCAGGGCTGAGTGGTGTCATTATGACCCTGACGAGTGACTTCCTGCCGGAGCCGGCAGTTGCCTTAACCGATGCTCAGGGAAAGTATGATTTTCCTGGACTGGAGAGCCCCATCAGCTATACGGTGACGCCTTTCAAGCCCGGATATTACTTCATACCTGGCTCAACTCAGGTGACCATTCAGGATGCGAGCGAGACAAATGTGAACTTTACTGCAGTCCGCGGATTCACTGTTTCCGGACAGGTGAAGCTGGATAGCAGCGGACTGGCCGGCGTGACTGTAGTGTTATCAGGCACCACCTCAGTATCAACACAGACGGATTCCCAGGGTAACTATATTTTTTCTGACGTAGTGCCTGGTTCCTATACGGTAACACCGGGCAAGCAGGGGTATGGATTTTCTCCGGCCTCACAAACGGTAACTATTACAGAAGGAAACATGGCCGGGGTAAACTTTACGGCTGTGGCTGGCTATTCCATCTCCGGGCAGGTTATGTGGCAGGGATCTGGTTTGAGCAGTGTCACCATGACCTTGAGCGGAGCTACTTCTAAGGTAACCGAGACCACCACCGATGGCAGATACGTATTTACGGGGCTTCAGAACGGTTCCTATACCGTAACGCCTGCGAAGAGTGGCTACCAGTTCTCCCCCTCCTCCCAGGCTGTGACCATTGCAGATCTGAATAGAGACGGGATTGATTTCACCGCAAGTTACGGATACACGATCTCGGGCAAAGTGACCATCAGCGGGGCCGGGTTAAGCGGTGTCACCATGACCTTGAGTGGTGGCATTTCAAAAATCACAACCACGAATACCGATGGAGTGTATGCTTTCAGTGAACTGGGAAACGGTACCTACACGGTGACTCCGGTGAAAGAGGGGTATGGATTCTCACCCTCTTCGCAGTCGGTAACCGTTTTAAATGAAAATAAGGAAGACGTTGATTTCAGCGCCTCACTTGGCTTCAGTATCTCCGGCAAAGTAACCTTCAACAGCGCCGGCCTGTCAGGTGTTACCATGACCCTGTCCGGTGACGACAGCGATACTACTGAAACAGATTCTGAAGGGTACTATTCGTTTATCGGACTCTCCAACGGCTCCTATACGGTGACACCCGGCAAAGGTGGATATGAGTTTGATCCGGAATCAAAGGATGTCACAATCTCAGATGCAAGTGCAGCAGA
>JAPLJA010000226.1 GCA_026388815.1 Pseudomonadota bacterium | reverse complement strand
GCCTTTGCTAAGGCTTGATAACCACCTACACCAATGTAATCTTCAATTTTTCCTGGATCAATCAGGCCATTGTTCCCCAGCACCAGTCGTTGTTGTGCCTTATAAAAGGGGATGTCCTTCTCTGATGTCGCCTTTCGTTTTGTGATCACATCTTCATAGAGGAGGTGTTCCAGAACCTTGCCCTTCTTGACGGTTTCAGAAATAATGAGGGGTATATCCTTTCCCTGGACTCTCTGGTAGAAAATTCCCTGGGGCTGGATGGTAACGATTGGCCCTCTCTCGCAAAAACCCCTGCATCCTGTAAACTTTAACCTGATTTTCTTGGCAAGACCATTTTCCCTGATGGTTTTGGCAAACTGGTTCTTCACCTTATGGCATCCATAGGCATGACACCCGGTCCCTCCGCATACCGATATGATCGCTTCATGCTGCTTCTCCTTGGAGATGATCTGCTCTTTCCACTTTTCTAAATCGGGTACAGATTTAATTTTCCTCATGCTTTACTCCGTTTCTCTTTCTGCCTATCTTTTCTATTATTCTCTTCGCTTTGATGGAATTCATCCCGCCATGAAATGTTCCGTCAACGAACATAACAGGTCCTATGGCACAAACTCCGAGACAGTTGACAGCCTGGAGGAATATTTTTCCATCTGCAGTTGTCTGCCCTGCCTCAATCCTTAAATGGGACTTTAATTCCCTCAAAAGATTGGGGCCTCCTCGTACGTGACATGCAGTTCCCAGACAGAGGGTTACGGTGTGCTCTCCTCTCGGTGTGAGACTGAAGGATTTATAAAAAGTAGCAACCCCGTAAATATCATTCGTATTCATCTGGAGCCTTGTTGCTACTTTTGTTAGCGCCCCTTCAGGGAGAAAGTTATACTCATCCTGAATATCATGGAGTATGCTGATGAGAGCCGTTCTTTTCCCCTGGTGTTTTTCAATAATTGTATCTACATGTTTAAAATCCATTCTTTCCTCCCAGTTAAATATTATTTAACTTATGCCCTATTTATTTATCTATACTTCATTCAATAGTGAAAAAAATTTTACCAAATTAACTATTACTGGATTTTTTACCATCCTCCTCTCGGTGGGCTCAACACCCATAAAATTACAGCCTCACCCTTCCCCGCATTTGCCCACTGGGAAGGGACTGTGGATTCTATGTAAAAGCTGTCCCCCTGCCTCAACAGGTGTTTTTTTCCCTCGATTTCTACCTCAAGTTCTCCCTGCAGGATGTAGGCAAATTCGTCGCCCTTGTGTCTGTAGAAATGCCCTTCGACCGTTGATCCCTCTTTCATTGTGAGAAGGTGCGGCTCCATCCTCCGGTTGATCACGTCGGAGACCAACAGTTGCAGATGAAGATCTGTAGTCTTCACGTCCGGGAGATGTATGTACTGTCTTTCGTTAGGCCTGATGATCATTTTCTGCCACTGAACCGTTTCGTCATCCATGAGAAAGTATACGGGTTGAGTATTCAATTTATCACTCAACTTGAGGAGAGAATTGAGGGAAGGGCTGATCAGGTTCTTTTCTAATTGAGAGATAAAACTTGGTGTCACGCCCACCTGCTCAGCCAATTCCTTCTGGGTCATTCCCAACCTTTTTCTCAAGCTTCTGATCTTATCACCTAAATTGCTGGGCTTCTTTCCACCGATGGAAGGGAAAATGATATCATGATTCCATACTTCATAGCGCTTAGGGAGAAAGACATTTCTTGAAAACCTTCCCTCCAGCTTGATGACTTTAAAAAAGAGCTCACCATTCTCCTTGTCCAGTTCAAGCGTCACCTGGGTGATATGTCTCAGCTTAGCCTTAAAGGACGAGGTATGGGCATCCTTTTCTAAAACCCAGTAGGCAATGGTTTGCAGGTCATAGAGCCGGGGACATGAGTAGGTGAAAAATTTATGTGTGGCATTTTCATCATTCCAGATATCCTGCATACCCGTCAAGCTATCAAAGATGTACCGTACGCCGGCACCCTTGTCGTCTTCGATCTGGTCCACGGCAAAACGAAATTGAGAAAAATCCTTCGGGTTTTCAACCTTCACCACATTCCCTTTAAACCCTTCCCTGCCCTTTTCATAAAACTGGGTAAAGATTGAATCGTTATTCCCTTTTCCTGAGGTAAAACAATCCAGGATGGTGAAATTCTTTACATTGGTGAGTTGGTTAAAACGTTTACTGAGGGTGGAAGGAGAAACATTGAAACTGACATAGACAGCCTTATACCCTTTCTTCAGGGTATCTTCGAGAAACCGCAAAAGAAAGATCTCAACATATGTCCCTGCTTCAACCTCCCAGATGACATTGTCACCTACCTTGAGAAAACCGAGAAGGTGGTCTAAATAGCTAATACCAGATGATATCTTGTCGCCCATATTAGCATTACTATCAATGTAAAACTGCTGTTTAAGTACCGATAACTTTGCGCATAAAAATAACGTGTCAGGACTGAAAAGTCAATCTGATTCTCACACAGAAATCAATGAATAAACCTAGATTCACCTCATGAAATTTCCTGACATGGACATGCCCATAAAGAACCTGTTCTGTGTTGGAGGAACGGTAAAAGGCGGCACAGGAATAAACGGTGCTGCCAATACGGGCAAATTCTGTGCCCAGAAGATTATGAATCAACTACAAAGAGGAGGGGGAGATACCAAGTAGCCAGCATGATCATTTATTGATAGCGAAGAAACAATACCTTCTGATACCCCTTACACCATTGCTAAAACTTCCTGTAACATCTCACCGAGCTTCTCTTCCTCGCTTTTATCCGCATACTTTGGTCTTTCGACATCGGGGAAGAGAGAAAAGATTCCGTTGAGAATCACCTCTGCATGGGGAGGACAACCCGGGAGGTGAGTACCCATCTCAGCATGGTGCTGCTGGCAGATACCCATGAAGATATTTGTTTCTTCAGGGTTGATCACTCCTTTAACTGCTGGGCCGAGAAAAATGTTCACCTTTTTGTCAAAGGGGCGATCCATGAGAAAACGGTTTGAATCCTGCGGATCCGGCCTTCTCAGTTTATTCAGGACAAAATGGAGATAACCTTTGCAGCCAGGACAGGCTTCACCAGCATGAATTGTAATATCCCTGCCGCTGTTCAGATTGATCTCAGGCTGTTTAAACGGACTCGCTACTTCATCAACGGAAAGACCGATAATCTTGATCTTTTCGGCTTCAATTGATCCCAGTCCCTGCATGTGAGCGAGCAACACCGGGGGCGAAGTAGCAGGATCCAGACCCATAATCCTCATGCAGACCGAATCCACGGCCACCGGATTTGTGCCTCCGATCAACAAGCTCATCCTCTTGGGAGTACCTGAGACCGGCCCGAAATCTTCCTGTCCGGTAAGTCCGTCTACAATAATAAGCTTTGGTTTAACGAGATGGTGGATGTTGATCAGGTTCTGCCAGAGCCCGAAGAAATGGCTCATATACTTTTCGAGCGGAGGTACTGCACCCTGGAGATTCTTGATACTCAGGGAGACAATTGCAGCAAAGTGTACCTTCAGGACCGGAACGCTGATGATTACATCAGCTTGTTCGAGGGTAAGGGGTATCTTCCGTGAAAGCATCCTCTTGCCACCCGGCACTTGCTTCTCCACCTGCTGGTCGGTGTTCAGGTCCACCAATCTCACCTTTTCAGGATCTAATTCTGTCAAACGGTTGTAGCTGTAGTGCTTAAACATCTTGTCTGTATCGCTCCGGTTGATCGATGATCCTTCAGCAATGATTACCTTGCCTGCAACGGGCAGGAGGAGTTCAACCAGCGCCTTGATGAGCCGAATATCAGTAACAATGCCGCCCTTCCAGACACCATCTTTTAAGCCATGATCGCTCACGAGATTGGGCTTTATCACCACGGTCTGGCCCGGCTTGACAAATTTTTTCACACCGCCGAGTTTTTCAATCAGCTTTTTGAGAGCCTTCGCAATTTCTCCCGGGGTCTGGGTGCCGGGGATTTTCTCAATTGCCACCTTCTCTTTCTTCCGGTAGCCTCTAACAGGCTTGGATCCTTCAAGTTTTTTAAAAAGCACCGCAGTGCTTAAATCCATTTTTATGAGAGCAAACCCATCCAGGGTAAATTTCCTAGTTGGACGGAAACCGTACTCCTCCATGAAATGGTATTTATCCCTGTCTGAACTCAGGACCTCCGCAGCAATGAGGTTCTCTCTGGCAATGAGGGCATCGAGCATCTTTTGTTCAAAACCAGTCCCCTTAAATTTTTTAGATACCACGATTTCCTCAATGGTACTCTTTTTCGTATTGTAGATAATCCACCCCGCGGGTTTACCATCTTTTTTCGCCTGGTACGTGATGATCCCGGGATTACCAACCCACTGCTGCCATTTCTTTTTTGCATACTCACCATCTACGGCCTTGTAATAGGCCCTCATGGCCCTCTGGAGGACAACAGATAATTTCCCTTTTCTTAATGTTAGTTCTGGTGTCATTTTTCTTCCTTAAAGTTAATAGTTAAATAATATGCATTCCTACCTTTTTGGTCAATATGTTAGTTCAAAAGTTGAAGAATTTAAGAGTTGAAGTCCCTTGAACCCTTGACCCCTGGAACCCTTTATGGGGTGGTGCTGATTTTGTATTATTTGAATAGGAGGAGAGTGTAAAATTTAATGATTGGTCATAACCTCATTTGTCAATCAAAATTAGTATTGTGTCCCCAGAATTTGCGAATTTGAATTTAAGAATCCTGCCTACTCTTGTGTACGGTTCTCTCTCCATTCCTTAAAGCACTCCATCACATCCTTGAAGGTAGCTTGACCGTTCTTATATGCTTGATACTTTGCAACGACATCGGACCACGTTGTACATACTGACTGTAACGTAGCTATGAAACCCTTCATAACACTGTTCGCATCAGCACCTCCTCCTACGATAGCTCCGCTTTCATTGATATTGATAGCCTGAGCAAACTGCCAGGCAGGAGGAATAATCTCTGTGTAGTTCCCTCCGCTGTAGAGAAAACCTTTCTGAACATCATTAGCATCAGCACCTCCTCCTACGATAGCTCCGCTTTCATTGATATTGATAGCTTGAGCAGACTGCCAGGCAGGAGGAATAATCTCTGTGTAGTTCCCTCCGCTGTAGAAAAAACCTTTCTGAACATCATTAGCATCAGTACCCCCTCCTACGATAGCTCCGCTTTCATTGATAGCCAAAGCTTGAGCAGACTGCCAGGCAGGAGGAATAATCTCTGTGAAGCTCCCTCCGCTATAAATAAAACCCTTCAGAACATCGTTCGCATCATAACCCCATCCTACAATAGTTCCGCTTTCATTAATATCAGCAGCGACAGCCCGTTGCCAATCAGGAGGCATAATATCAGTATAGTTTCCACCGCTGTAGAGAAATCCCTTTTCAATATCGTTCGCATCAGTACCCCCTCCTACGATAACTCCGCTTTCATTGATAGCCAAAGCTTGAGCAGACTGCCAGGCAGGAGGAATAATCTCTGTGAAGTTCCCTCCACTATAAAGAAAACCTTTCAGAACAGTGTTCCCATTCCAAGCCCATCCCACGACAGCTCCGCTATCATTGATATTGATAGCCTCGGCAGTAACAAGCCGCGAGGCAGGAGGAATAATCTCTGTGTAGTTCCCTCCGCTATAAAGAAAACCCTTCAGAACATCGTTCGCATGCCAACCACCTCCTACGATAGCCCCGCTTTCATTGATAGCCAAAGCAAAAGCCCCCCTCCAATGAGGGGGAATAATTTCAGTGTATGTATATCCTGCCAAAGCTGAGGAAGGTAATGTGATACAGAACAATATGAGGGAGATAAACAGTGATGTTAATTTATTTGCCTTATTTCTTTTTATTGTTACCATTGCCACCCTCCTTTTTTGAAGACTTCAAATCTGGGGCATACTATTTTTCTGTGTCCTGAAAAAACTGAACTGGAATGACTGACTTCTATACCATCTCTATAAATTTGTAAAGTATAGAGTTAAAGAGTGGGGGAGTTAACGAGTTCAGGAGTTGGGGAGTTCAAGAGTTAAGGAGTTGAAGAATTGGAGGTCACTGAGTCCCTTGAACCCTTGACCCCTGGAACCCTTGAACCCTTCAAGGAATAAGTACCGGCTCGCGCAGAATCAGGGAGATTGCCAGCCGAGCTTTTTCAGCCAGTGCGGGGTGGGTATCCCTGAGCGTTGCAACCTGCCTGAGATTGTCTGCGGTCCTCAGGATTAGCATGGAAAGATCACCTTCATCAACCCCCGTCAGCTTAATGATTTCCTCCCAGGTCTTGCCGCTCGCCCAGGCAGAGAGCGTAACAACCGGCCAGAACTGGAGAAGGGGACCCTCAAACCCTCTTTCCTTCTCTAAGTTCCGTATCGACCTCAGCAAGTTGATCATCCCGTTGAACCGCTCCCGGACAGTCACCTTGTCAAACTCAACTTCAGGATGCAATTCCACTTCCTGGTACTTATCAATGACGAAGGGGGCGATCAGACCCGCCAGCAATTCAGGGGTAAGAGCATCGAACACCTGTCTCCTGATAGCCTCTGCAATGAGCAGAGGCTGATCCAGACGAAGCTGAGACGCCCAGATACCATCTTCGGTGAGGCGATCAGAAGAATCAACAAACCCGGTATCTTTCAGAAAGGCAAGGTGCTTTAAAAAATCATACCAGACCCGGTGACGGACCTGATCGATCTCGGAAGAGAGTATCCTGATCTTCCTGATGAGACTTTTCAGCGGATTTTTACCGTACCCGTGGCATGACTTCAAATGGACACAGAGCTCGCAGGGGAGAGATTGCAGTGACTCTATCAGGAGGGCGAGCTTCTCCTCTTCAAGCATTGAAGAGTCTTCATCGGGTTCCGGGGTGTTGAGTGGTATGGGCGACAGTGATCCAAAAGAGATTGCGCCGAACAGCCTGTTTAAGACCTCCGGGTCCCATTCAACAGGGATTTCCATCCGGAAATCAAGCAGCGATTTCAGGTGCTGAAGATGGATTCTTTTCAGGCCGAGTTTCCCGTAACGGACCTTGACTCTCCGGTCTACCCTGAGCGAGATCAATTCCAACGTGCCCTCAACCCGCTTTGTTTCAAAGAGACAGTAGACACCTCCCCGTTTGTGGACAAATAACCTTCCTGGCTGGAGATGTTCCAGAAAGTCCTCTTCCCGAAGGGTCTGCCTTATGCCTCGCTCGATCTTTGCAATGTCCCCTGTCAGATCTCTTCTCTTCTGAATAAATGAAAGAACGGCCTGAGGGTCGCCCTCTTCGCACCGCCTTTCCGACAGCAGACGTTTCAGATCGCTGGTGAGCTTTTCCCATTCCTTCTCCATTTTCTCATGGGATCTACGATTCTGATAGGTGGCAAATGATTTATCGAGAAGCCCCCTGATCTCATCGGGCCGGTGAGACAGGAGAAGGTTCAAGACCATGGAAAAGTTCATCTTGATCTGGCTGACAATCGGCTCGGGGGAAGAGGAGAGTAAACCGTCAATCAGGTGTGGATTCTGGAAAGGTCCGGGAAGAACCAGGGCAAAGCCGATCTTGTCTTTCCCCCTTCTCCCTGCCCTGCCCGTCATCTGGTGTAGTTCCGTAGCGGTAAGATCAACAAACTCCTTGCCGTTGAAACGGTCGCTCTGTACCAGAACCACGGTACGTGCAGGAAAGTTCACACCTGCTGCAACAGTCGAGGTCGAAAAGATCGCCTCAAGATATCCCTCGTTCATCATCCTTTCAATCAACAGCTTCCAGTGGGGAAGCTGCCCGCCGTGGTGAGCGCCCACCCTTGAATGGATGAGGCAGGAAAGCTGTTTATGTTTTTTCAAAAACGGGAACGAAGAACAGGAGTTTTCCAAGCTCCCCTGGAATGTCCTTTCCTTTTCTGTCTCCGGCTTTTTCCCGGAGGCGAAACAGGAAAGGAGTGCGTTGTCACAGTCGGAGCGTGACTTGAGAAAAAATATGGCAGGGAGCAGGTTCCAGGTCCTGAGTATGCTGATGATCCGGCCGAAACTGATGTTACTCCTCATTCTCAGAGATTTCTTCTGAGAAGATTGTTCTATAAAATCACGGATCTGGTGAAAAAGACCGGAAGAGCCTGAGAGAGGGACAATCTCGCTGTTGGGAAACATAAAAAGCGGATAGAGAGGCACCGGCCGCTCCTCCGAGAGCACCACCTCGCATGGCTTCCCGCGGACCTCGATAAGCCATCTGGCAATCTCTCCTGAATTCTGGATGGTAGCAGAGAGGAGGAGGAGCTGCACCCGGCTCGGCAGGTAGATAAGCACCTCTTCCCAGACCACTCCTCTCTCCTGGTCACCGAGGTAGTGAGCCTCATCCAGTACTACCAAATCTGTCTCGACATTTTTCCCTTCGGACATGGCGTCATAGAGCTGGTTCCTCAAAATCTCGGTTGTTCCTACGACAATCGGTGCATCCGGATTCTCCTTCCGGTCGCCGGTGAGTATCCCGACCCTCTCCTCGCCAAACTCTGCTGAAAACTCCGAAAACTTGGAATTGGATAGTGCCTTCAGAGGCGAGGCATACCAGGCACGTTTTCCCTGGGCAAGACACTCTTTGATGGCCTCTACGGCAATCCAGGTCTTTCCTGATCCGGTGGGAGCACTTACCAGGACATCAGCGCTCTTCAGCCGTTCCAATGCTTCCACCTGAAACGGGTCAGGACGAAAGGGGGCAGGCTCAGGCATACCGATCTCTTCAAAGATCTCTCTCAGTCGCCGGTTAATCCGGGGAACTTGTTCTCTTTTTCTGGGGGGAGAGACGGTGTCCCGTGTTTTGTGGCGGCCCTCTCTCGGCAAGTGACGGTAGACTTTCTGATCCATAATACCTTTCTGCTTCTTCTATATTATAGAGGAATCACAGCAGGATCAAATAAAATTTCTTTTTACTCCCTGAAGGCATGTAAAATTCAGGGCCAGATACCCGCCATAAAAAATATTTGATATTAAAAACTACCTATGCTAATAAAGTACAATTTTAAAATGATTCCCCATATCCCCAATGGGAATATTCGGTGAAAAATGATCCTCATGGGCTCATGATGGATCTAAAATCTACAGGAAAAAGTTGCAAAAGGAGGTAATGTTTCAGTGTCTATGAAAAATGTAAAGCTAAAGCTAATGTTGTTGATGGTAGCTGCATACCTGCTCATTCCGCTGGCGGTGTTCGCCAGCGAGGCGGATCTCGCCATACCTGACTTACACAAGGGCGCTCCCTATACGTTGCTGGGTGGCATAACGCCATGGAATCTTCTTTTCTATGGCGCGTGGATCATCGCTGGTACGCTGGGCATCAGTTTGTATCTGCGTAGCCAGGTCAAGAAGTTGAGAGCACATGAATCGATGCTCAAGGTAGCTGAAATCATCTTTCAGACCTGCCGCACCTATTTGATTCAGCAGGGCAAATTCCTTGTCCTGCTGTTTCTGTTCATCGCTGCCGCCATGGCCTTCTATTTCCTGGCCCTGAAGGGCGAGGGGGTTCCCACGCTTATGCTGGTCCTGCTCTTCTCGGTAATTGGCATGGGCGGTTCCTACAGCGTGGCTTGGTACGGCATCCGGGTGAACACCTTTGCCAACGCCCGTACCGCCTTTGCTTCGCTGGCGGGGCAGCCCTGGGACGTGGTGAATATTCCGCTGCGCGCCGGTATGAGCGTCGGGCTCTTCCTCATCTCCCTTGAACTTATCATGATGGTTTTCATCCTGCTTGCGGTGCCCCGTGACATCGTCGGGTACTGCTTCCTCGGATTCGCCATCGGTGAGTCACTGGCTGCATCGGCACTCCGTATCGCCGGCGGTATCTTCACAAAGATTGCCGATATCGGGTCAGACCTCATGAAGATCGTCTTCAAGGTCAAAGAAGATGACCCCCGCAACCCGGGTGTTATTGCCGACTGTACCGGCGACAACGCGGGCGACAGCGTTGGCCCCACGGCGGACGGTTTCGAAACGTATGGCGTTACCGGTGTTGCGCTGATCGTTTTTATCACGCTGGCCGTTATGAGTCCCGACAAGGCGGTCAAAGAAGCCATCCAGGGAAAACTCATCGTGTGGATTTTTGCAATGCGTTTCCTTATGGACTTCTGCTCCGGGATTTCCTATTTTGTCAATCAGGCCATTTCTTCCGCCAAGTATCAGGGCAAGAAAGAGATCGATTTCGAAGAGCCGCTCATGAGACTCATCTGGATCGCTGCCACCTTGTGCATCAGCACCTCGTTTATTATGAGCTACCTGCTCATCAGCGACCTCCAGGTTATAAAAGACGGCGTGCTTACCCCGATGCCCCATGTCTGGTGGCAACTCGCCATGATCATCGGCTGCGGAACGCTCGCCGCAGTGCTCATCCCCGAGTTCACCAAGATATTTACCAGCTCCAAGTCGAAGCACGTGCAAGAGATTGTGACCGCGTCGCGCGAGGGGGGTGCATCACTTACCATATTATCCGGTATTGTCGCCGGCAACTTCAGCGCCTTCTACCAGGGCATGCTGATTGCCGGTCTCCTGGGCATCGGGTATTTCACAAGCCTTTTTATACCATGGGAAGTCATCAACTATCCGACGATTTTCGCTTTTGGTCTGGTCGCCTACGGATTCCTCTGCATGGGCCCGGTCAACATCGCAGTGGATAGCTATGGTCCGGTAACTGACAACGCCCAGTCCATATTCGAGCTGGCGCAGACCGAATCGATTCCCGGCATCAAGGAAGAGATTAAAAGGGATTTCGGGTTCGAGCCGGATTTCGAAATGGGTAAATTCTACCTCGAATCCAATGACGGAGCCGGTAACACCTTCAAGGCCACGGCAAAACCGGTTCTCATCGGCACCGCGGTGTGCGGCGCAACAACCATGATCTTCTCGATCATCCTGCTGCTCCAGAGCAAGAACATACTGCAGGTGCAGCTTACTGACGCGCCGATTATTCTCGGTCTGATCTGCGGCGGCGCGGTGGTCTACTGGTTCTGCGGCGCCTCCATGCAGGCGGTTACCACCGGTGCATACCGGGCGGTCGAGTTCATTAAAAAGAACATGAACCTTGACAAGAAGGAAGCCAATATCGAGGATTCCAAGACGGTTGTAAAGATCTGCACCCAGTATGCGCAGACCGGTATGTGGAACATCTTCATCGCGCTTATTTCCATCACGCTGGCCTTCGCGTTACTGAACCCCAATTTCTTCGTGGCGTATTTGATCTCCATTGCCTGCTTCGGCCTCTTCCAGGCCATCTACATGGCCAACACCGGCGGCGCCTGGGACAATGCTAAAAAGATTGTCGAAGTCGATCTGAAGGAAAAAGGCACGGCGCTCCACGCCGCAACCGTCATTGGCGACACGGTGGGCGACCCCTTCAAGGATACCTCAGCCGTATCCCTGAACCCCATCATCAAGTTCTCGACCCTGTTCGGCCTGCTGGCAACCGAAATCGCAATTGAAATGGCGGTACGCGCCAAGGCAGCAAATTCCACGAATTACGCGCCCTACATTTCGATTCCGCTATTTATCATCGGGCTTATCTTCGTATGGCGTTCGTTCTACAAGATGAGAATACCACCAAAGGAAGGAACAACTAAATAGTCCACCTAAGCGGACTTTAATCTCGATAATTATAAAAAATGGGGGTGGTTACAAAACACCCCCATTTTTTTTCCAGCTGTTGTACCCATATAAATATTAAACTGCCTCGATCGTTGAAGGAGGCTTTTTCGCTATGTTGTAGGTAACGCTCACCACACCAAGCACCTCAGTGGTTATTCTCTCTGCCAACCTAGCTAACGTATCAAAGGGAAGCCACGTCGGTGATCCCGTGACAGCATCCTTACTATCCCAGCACCTGACTTCTATCTGCAAGCCAAAATCTCTCTTCCCTGCTCGTATGCCGGTGACCCGATCCTCATGCAGGATTGCCAGATACTGAAACGCCTTTATGCCCTGCAGCTCCTCTTCCACAATTTTTGTAGCCTTCCTCACCGTGGCTGTCCTCTCCGGTGTTACTTCACCGATTACCCTCGCCGCTAAGGCGGGGCCGGGGAACGGAGGCCTGTTGTATATTTCTTCCGGCAAGCCGAGTGCTTTTGCAATCTTTCTTATCCCCGTTTTTCTGAGCTGGACTAATGGTTCAATGACCTTATAGCCATATGTTTTTTCTGTATCAATTCCGAGCTGCTCAAGGATATTGTGCTGCCTCTTTATTCCTGCAACTGTTTCTTCTACGTCGGTATAGTTTGTACCGTGAAAGACAAACTTTGCCCCGCTTTGTTTTGCAAGGGGGGTAAAAACAGTCGAATAGAATGTCTGGGTAATTGCTTCCCTCTTTTCCTCAGGGTCCACTTTACCTTTGAGCGCAGCAAAGAATTGTTTTTGGGCATGAACGAGTTCTACCCGAACGCCTAACTTTTTAAAGAGGGAGACAATGTATTCCGGTTCTCCCTCTCTCATGAGGCCACTGTCAATAAAATATGTTTTAAGCCTGTCACCCAAAGCCTTGTAACCGAGCAGGGTAACCGCTGAAGAATCAACACCTCCGGATAAGGCATTGATGGCCAGGCCATTCCCAACCAGAGCAGCAATCTCCCGTACCTTCTCATCTATGAATTTTTCAGGATTCAATTCTTTTAATGTTATCTCTTTGATCTTCATGTTTGGGTGTACACCTTTCAGCCGGTTCTGCTTGTCAGTTGTTTTCATCGTTAAATGTACCTCCTTCTTTCGTATGTCCTTTTTAATAATTTACCATGTCTCAGAAAGTGAGGAAAGAATATATTAGAATCTACTTGCTCATAATAATTTCTCATATCTATCCCGTTTCTCTGTATTGCATCTCTGGCAGGATGTAATCAGATTGGATTCACTTTCATCTCCGCCCTTGTCTACAGGTATAATATGGTCTACATGCAATTTCGCACCATCTTTTGGAGTTACACCACAATATTGACAAGTAAAATTGTCCCTTTCAAATATTTTGAACCTGTTAACTGTTAGTCCCGGTCGTGCTATAATCCTCAGGGAATAAAGTAATGATTGTATTTTTGACAATTTGTTAACTAAATCCTGCCTTAACTTTATTTTTTCTTTTAAATCAGCAGGAACCTTCTTCCCGTAATATTTATATATAACTTTTTTGCCATCTCTATAAGCTAAATAATAATATTTATGACCTTTTATTGTCTTTAATACAAAAGTTCCTTTTGGAGAATTCTTAATAGCCTTCTTGATGTCTCTATGATAATTCAAATAATAATTTCGCCATGTTAAAAATGATTTCTCCCATTTCTGTATAGCGTCTTTCTTCCTTACAAGACTACCGTTACTATCCCATGAATTCGTTTTGTAATAGCAAAACACACATATGCCATTGGTGAGCATACAATCGCCACTGATATGTTCAAAGCACTTTTTACAATAACCCATTATTAAATAACCCCTCTTTATTTTTGATATGCTATCAAGCCATAAAAATAATAAATTGTCAAACATATACATTGTATGTTGGGTAAATTAAGAATAATTATATGAGTATCTGTAGATATTTTCACTGAGGTCATTAAAAGAGAATGTTTCTCTGATGTTCTAAAAGTTTATTCTGGTGTGACGAGCAATAATTATTATTACAACCATCCCATTTCGCCTGTTAAACTCTGTTTTTATAGCCGTATTGAACCCATCTGATGTATTGCTACAACTATTAAAAAGATTTCAGTTCAAATGATTTAATCCTTGACCTAAATATTTGTCTGCCATATTTATTAGGTATGAAAAGACCACGTTGTTTCATCGCTATGGCATTCGGAAATAAGGATACAGATGTCATATTTAATAAATATCTGAAGCCTATAATAAGAAAATGTGGCTTTTCCCCAAGAAGGGTAGATAGGGTTCTTCACAATGACTATATTGACAGAAAAATCATTGACGAGATAGAAAATGCTGATATTTGCATAGCAGACCTGACATATGCAAGGCAGTCGGTTTATTTTGAAGCAGGCTATGCCCAACGAAAAATACCTGTGCTTTATACTTGTCGGAAAGACCATTTCTCAAATACTGAAGAAGATAAAAGAGTGCATTTCGACTTGAGGCAAAGAAATATAGTTGATTGGAAAAATGAAAAAGATATTAATTTCCCCAAGAAGTTTGAAAGAAGATTTAATCATTTAGCAAAACCTATTATTGAAGCGTATAGAGATAACAAAAGAAAAGAAAAGGAAAGAAAACATTTTAGTAGTTTATCCGTACAAGAAAGGATGATTCGAATTACTGGAGAGTTAGGAAAAATAATAAACAGAAGTTTATTTAAGTATAAAAATTATTATTCTTATCGATATAAACAAAGCCAACTCGAAAGGAAATATTGGGATAAAGATACTTTTTATTATAAAAAGATAAAATCAGACCTTATAATTTTTCTTTTAAATCCCTTCTTAACAGTGAATAGGAAAAATACCTTATTTGTTTATGATGAAATAGTTAAGAATGAGAACGACATTTTATCTGTTGTTCCGAAACACTCCTTGCGAGAAGTTAAAAACATAAGGTATATCGGGGTGGTTTATATTTTGAATAGTGTTAATTACAACACAATTCAATCTGTTTTGCATGATTTTAGTAATCCATGTATTAGCAACCATTATAAAAAAGATGTTTTCAAAACAATCCAATTGAGTAAGAAGCGAGCTCTCAATGCTCATACAGAATTTGTTTTTCTGGACGCTATAAAATCTATTTCGGAACTCCGTCAAAATTTCATTGAGACGTTAAAGGCAATTAAGATATTGGTATAAAAAGCGTCATTCTTGAAAACAGAGTTACCCCTTATGGTAAACAAGGTTTCATTTTTATGAAGTGTGGATGCAATCCATATAAATTCCCTTGACCTCTTTAATATGAAAAAAGACTCCTGCTGTTTCTAAGGCACTTTCTACTTTACTCATTGATGGATAAGGAGAAAAGGGTTATGACAGATTTGCCCACATGGGCAGGCAAGAGTAAGTTCAGTTATATCGGCTCTGTAAAAGAGGGAACTTATATAACCTATGGCAGAGGTTTCTCTTGTAAAGTATCTGCAAAACAATATTCAGCCCTAATTGACCATTTTCGAGGCAAAACTGTCAACATCGGGACATCACGGGATAATCCACCGAAGGGTAGTGTTGGTGAATGGTTACAGAAGAATGTTATTAAGACTGCCATTGCCTCGTATGTAGGTTCTATTCTTATCGCTGAAGGTTATGCTGAAAGGGGCTATAGAGGAGAAATAAAATTTTTTTAATATCCCTTTCCCCAATCTATCCCACAGTCTTCCTGCAATCCTCGTTGAACTGACATATAGCTTTGAACGAAACCACACACATAAGCTATAGGTTTAAATACTATTGGGGAATTTTCTCATACACAAGCATCGTAAAATGTGTTTTAGGAGAGATATACCATGGGGCTCCATTTTTTCAACAAGTTAATCATATCAACACACACTAATTCTCATTGACAACCCTTCAATATTCATGCTAATTTTCACACCTCATATGAGGTCTTAAAAGCCGGTATGCCTGCCCATAAAACAGAAGCGATTGTCATCCAGTCCATGGACTTTGGTGAGAGAGATAAGCTCATCACTTTTCTCACGAAAAAGTTTGGTAAGCTGAAGGGAATTGCCAAGGGGGCGAAGAACAGCAAGAAGAGGTTCTCAGGCACCCTGGAGATATTCTCGCATGTCAGCCTCGACTTTTTTGTGAAAGAGAACCTCGGGCTTGCCCGGATTGAGAGCGTAAGTCTCATTGAGCCCTTCTCTAAAATAAACGAGTCTATCGAGAAGGTCACGTATGGAAGTTATTTTGTTGAATTGGTAAATGAGATGGTCGGCGAACGGGAAGAAAATAAGGCGATATTTACTCTGCTCTTATACTTCTTGAGGCTTTTGAACCGGGAGAAAATTTGTGAGGAATACCTGAGGATTTATGAAGTCCGCCTGCTCACCCTGCTCGGGTATCAGCCCCAACTTGATAAATGCATCATCTGTCAAGGTGAGATCGGTTTAAAAGTCCAGAACTGGTTCAGTCTGAAAAGAGGGGGGGTCGTCTGCCCTACGTGTCACAAGGGGATAGAGGACCTGCCCATTTCCCTCGGGACCTCTCGGGTTATGAAGGCAGCGAGGAGTTACCCGCTAAGTAAGATTACCCGGATAAAGTTCAGTGCCCAGGCCTTGAAGGAGAGCCGCCAGATCCTTTCCAATTTTGTCGAGTATCAACTGGGAAAGAGATTGAAGAGCCTTCAGTTCTTAGAACAGATGAAAGGGATGTGAGTGACCTTCCAGGAATTGATTTTTGCCCTTCAGCGATTCTGGTCAGACCAGGGATGCGTAATCCAGCAGCCCTATGATACAGAGGTCGGCGCTGGGACATTCCATCCTGCTACCTTTCTCCGGGTCCTCGGCCCTGAACCATGGAATGTTGCCTATGTAGAGCCTTCCCGCCGACCTACTGACGGCAGGTACGGAGAAAACCCCAATCGGCTTCAGCATTACTACCAGTACCAGGTAATCATGAAGCCCTCTCCTCTTGATATCCAGGAGATTTACTTAAGTAGTTTGAAGAGCTTCGGGATTGATCCGCTTGATCATGACATCCGTTTTGTGGAGGATGACTGGGAATCGCCGACGCTCGGTGCCTGGGGGCTGGGCTGGGAAGTCTGGCTTGACGGGATGGAGATCACCCAGTTCACCTATTTCCAGCAGGCTGGAGGAATTGACTTAAAGCCCATCCCGGTGGAGATCACCTACGGGATTGAACGGATTGCCATGTACCTCCAGGGAATTGATAACGTCTATGATTTAGCGTGGACTCCCGGTATCAAATACGGTGCAATCCACCATCAGACTGAAGTGGAGTTCTCCCGCTACAACTTTGAAGAGGCTGATGTGGGGATGCTCCGCACCCTCTTTGACCTGTATGAAGCTGAGTGCCTGAAACTGATCCAGAAGGGATTGATTCTGCCTGCCTACGATTACTGTCTCAAGTGCTCCCACACCTTCAACCTCCTCGATGCGCGGGGTGCAATCAGCGTGGCAGAGAGAACCAGTTTTATCGGCAGGGTCAGAAACCTTGCCCGTCTCTCCGCTGAAGGCTATCTGAAGCAGAGAGAGGAAATGGGATTTCCTTTGATGAGACGCGGAGAAGCGGGGACACGGTGACGGGGAGAGATGGGATGACGTGGAGACACGGGGACACAGAGGAAAGGGTATAGGAAGGAAATTATGCCGAACATCCGAGATTTTCGAGAGTTGGAAGTATATAAGTTAGCAACGGAGTCGGCCATACGAATCTTCGAAGCAAGCAAAGGCTTTCCTGTAGAAGAGAAATACTCACTGCTAGATCAGATTCGTCGTTCCTCACGTTCAGTTTGCGCTAATATTGCTGAAGGATGGCGTAAACGGCGCTATCCAAATGCTTTTGTAAGTAAACTTAGTGATGCAGATGCTGAATCCGCTGAAACACAGGTATGGCTCGAGTTTGCTCTCAAATGTGGCTATCTTGAGCCTGTCTTATCTAAAGAACTTGATAGTATTTATGACCGCATCATGGGCAAGCTGGTTAACATGATGGCTAGACCAGATCAGTGGGTAATAAAATGATTTTATCACCGCGTCTCCGCGTCCTGCCATCCCCGCGTCACGATTTTCGAGTGTATGCAGAACATGTGACAGTGAATGGACTATTGAAGTGATGAGAGATGTAGCAATGAAAGGCGAGCTTCTCTTAGAAATCGGCACAGAAGAGATACCAGCTGGGTTTATCCCGGATGCCTTATCTGCCCTTTCGAGCGCACTGGAAAAAGAACTCAAAGCAAGCCGGATCAGTTTTTCAGAGATCAAGACCATGGGCACTCCCCGGAGGCTGGCAGTGATAGGAGAAGGCTTCTCAGAGAAACAGGAAGCGCTGGTAACTGAGAAGATCGGCCCTGCCCAAAATCTTGCCTTTGACCAGAATGGAAATCCCTCCAAAGCGGCAATAGGGTTTGCACGTTCTCAGGGGGTTGAGGTATCGCAGCTTGAAATTGTCAGAAATGATAAAGGAGAATATGTCTGCGTCCGCAAGAAGGAGGAAGGAAGAGCTACCCGGGATATCCTTTCCGAAATTCTGCCCGCCATCATCACTTCTCTCCCCTTTAAAAAATCGATGCGGTGGGGATACTCGGACATCACCTTTGCCCGGCCTATCCACTGGATCACCGCCGTCTATGAAGGCAAGGTTGTACCATTCCACCTGGGAGAGACTGAAAGTGGAACATGCTCGTACGGTCATCGTTTCCTCTCACCGGGTCCTTTCGAGGTAAAGGATTCAGCTTCCTATCTTGAATCCGCCCGCAAGGCCCATGTCATTGCAGATCCGGAAGAGAGGAAAAAGATAATCCGTGAAGAGATAAAAAAGGCAGCATCTTCAGTCTCAGGCATTCCTCTCGAAGATGAGAAGCTTCTTGAGACAATAAATTACCTGACAGAATTTCCCACCGCTCTGTGCGGTACTTTCCCGCGTGAATATTTAAAGCTCCCCCATGAAGTTCTGATTACCTGCATGAAATCCCACCAGAAATACTTTCCGGTGGTGAATGGGAAGAATATTCTCCTTCCTTCCTTTGTCGTGGTAACGAACACCCTGGCCAGGAATCCTGAAATTGTTATCAAGGGTAATGAACGGGTACTCATGGCCCGGCTCGCTGACGCCCGATTCTTCTTTGAAGAAGATTTGAAAATACCCCTCATCCAGCGTGCGGAAAAGTTGAAAGGGGTTCTCTTTCACTCCCGGCTGGGGACATCCTATGAAAAGGTGGAGAGATTCACCGCCCTTGCCGTGCACCTTGCAAACCTCCTCGCCCCGGAGATCAAAACGGATGTGGAGAGGGCATCACTTCTCTGCAAGGCAGACTTGGTGAGCGGGATGGTGGGGGAATTCCCTGAACTGCAGGGAGTGATGGGAAGGGAATA
>JAPLJA010000067.1 GCA_026388815.1 Pseudomonadota bacterium | reverse complement strand
TAATACCATAGAGCCATGGCTTTGAGAAGAGCGAGGAGAGGGACAAAGCATAGAGACACAACCTGAAAAAAGGCAAAGCAGTAGCCCTTGGTCATAGAGGAAACAAACTGCCCCTATGCCCGTTAGCTGTTTTTCTTTTTGCGAGCCTCCTTCAGGTTCTCTATATGGGTGGCCACCTCCCGATCAGTAGCCCAGCCCATAAAGTAGAAACACAACATCTCAAAGGTGCGCTTGGTGGGTTTACGGCCCGTCCACAGCGTAATCAAGAGGCTGGCGATAAGGGCACAGTAGACCTGGATCGTAAGCCCATTGAGCGAATGGGCCATCAGGTGGCGGCAGCCCAACACGCATTTGAACCAGCGAAAGAACAACTCTATCTGCCAGCGGTACCGGTAGATCAGAGCGATTGTTTCTGCCGGAAGGTCCATACGGTCTGTTGACAGAAGCAGGGTATAATCACCCTTCGTGGTACGGAATGCCTTTTTACTGGAGACGCGGGAGCGACGCGGCCTGCTGTCACCCCTATGAAATATCTGAATCACCCGTACCGGGGCGGTGAGGTCTTCTTGTTTTTGTGCACAGCCCAGGCGCACTACCCTATCTCGTATGACACCGGCTCTGTGATCATCAGCCGTAAGGGGGCGTTCCTCTCTCGTCTCCCATACAGCATTGTCTCTCAGGCGCACCACAAAAGAACTCCGGGCCTTTCTGATATCCTCAAGCAGGCTATAGTACCCATAGCCTGCGTCCAAGACATAGAGTCTATGGGCTGAGAGCGCCTGTTTGAGATGGGTCTTCTCATTGGCGTTTGCATCAGTGATTTCCGCCCTGGTGGGTGCCCATTTGCAGATGTCAAACTCAAGGTGCAGTTTTGCTGCCCGATGCTGATCATCAAGCCACAGTGCCCAGAGCATGGTGGGCAAGGCTTTCAGCACGGTAGCATCCACGGCGGTGAGTGTTTGTTCCAAGGCCTTAATCTGTGGATTTTGTTCCAAAGGCATGGCTTTTTGTGCCAGCTCTGAGATGAGTGGGGCAAGTAGGTGTGCATCAAAGACATGCTGAGCCTCAGACAGTGATCCCAGGCTGGTGCCCGTAATACCTACGGTCTGTTTCACCTTCTCAAGGTGAGAGGCCTGCTGAATGCCGCGCAGGCTGGTAATGATCGGGTTGAAGTAATACAAGAGGATAAGAGACAGGTACTGGTCATAGTGAAGATCTCGGTTATGATGATCTTTGACCAGATGAAACCGCTCAAACAGCGGGATAATGTTGCGCAGATACTTGAATCCCTGGAGGTCTTCTTCCCTAAGAGGAGGCTTTCGTTTCTTCCGGGAGCGTGGCTTATGGCTCATGGACGCATAATGCCACAACGAAGAGAGGATGTCTAGAAATATTTATTCGTAAGTAATATCAATTAGTTATATAACATACTCAAAATCAAGAAGTGTGCCGAACAGTATTGGGACAGCGGGGCTGTTGAAAAAGTGCCTTCTGTTGTCTTTGCGAGGAGTCCGCCATGGCGGACGACGAAGCAATCTAAAAAGGTTAGAAATAACCAGCCGCAGGCGGGCTGAGATTGCTTCAAGACTTTGTCTCTCGCAATGACGTTTATAAGAGTTTTTCAACACCCCCACAGCCACCTATTTCTCAAGGGCCGACCTGTGGTAACGTTTCCACTGGTAACCGTGAAGATAAGCCAAGGAGGAAAACTATGAAAAAGTCTTTGGGAGCAAAGGTTATTGTCGGGACGACTCCGGTATGGATCGTAGGTACCTATGACCGGGAAGGCAAGCCGAATGTCATGGCTGCAGCCTGGGTAGGGGTGTGCTGCTCCGAACCGCCGTGCGTGGCAGTCGCCTTGAGAAAGGCGACTTATACCTACGGCAACATCCAGCACAGAAAGGCTTTTACCGTAAGCATTCCGCCTGCACAGTATGTGAAGGAGGCTGATTATTTTGGTATAGCTTCAGGAAAGGATGTGGACAAGTTTTCAACCGCCCGCTTAACGCCCGTGAAGAGCGAGCTGGTGGATGCACCCTATGTCCAGGAGTTCCCCCTGGTCCTGGAGTGCAGGCTGCTGCACACCTTTGAGATCGGGCTGCATACCCAGTTCATCGGTGAGATCGTGGACATCAAGGCGGAAGAGTCCGTCCTCAATGAAAAGGGACGGCCTCAGATCGAAAAGATTGATCCCTTCTTCTTCAACACGGCGACCCTCGGTTACTTCAGAATCGGCGAATACATCGGGCAGGCCTTTTCAATCGGGAAGGAGATGTGAGGAAAACAGCCGGGCTTCAGGCTAACACTCCGGGCAGGTGGCGCGTGAAGTGCAGCCATTCGCGGCGGTCACGTGAGCTAATAATTAATATAGGGGGGTAATACAGGGTGTCCCTTCTTTGTCCCCTGATCTCTGTCTCCTTCACTTTTGCACACATTTGCCATGTGTGCTATCATTGTAAACAAAAAAGAGACCCGTGAACTATTTTAAGGAGAATTAAATGGCTCAGACTGTTGGACAGATGACAAAGGTTGAACTGGGTAAAATGATTTCCGGGATCGTTGAAAAAAAGTTGCTGGAACTTCTCGGCGATCCAGACGAAGGTTTGCCCATGAGAAAATCATTAAAGGATAGACTCATACGCCAGAAAAAAGCTGTTACCCGCGGCGAGCGGGGAGAACGTTTTGAAGATGTCATAAAGCACCTTGATCTGGAATAATGGCAACCTACAGCGTCCGTATCTTAAAGCCAGCAATTCGTGATCTTGAGCGACTCGATAAATCCACCGGCCATCGTATCACGCAACGGATTCTATGGCTTTCAAAATATTTAGACTCGATTAAACCGGTAGCATTAAAGGGGGAACTCGCTGGACTATTCAAACTCCGGGAAGGAAACTACCGCATTTTCTATCAGATTATCCATAATGAGAAGCTAATTCTTATTCATAGCATTGGGCATAGGAAGAACGTATACCGGAACAAGAAATAAGCCCCCAGATTTCAACCCCATACCCTCAAATGTAAAGTTAGAAAGCTTTAAAAAACAATCGATTCTCCCATTAAATCCTTTCTGACCCCTGTCTCCTGAATTCTGAATTCTGCTTTGGTGTGGCTGGGGGAGGAATAAGAATTGTGTCCGGGGAGGAGTGAAGGAAGGAGATGTGAAAGATACAACCGGCCTTCAGGCTAACCCCTCCGGGCTACTCATGACATTGCCCATCATTTCATTATTGTTATAACTACGATCAAGTAAATTGGGATGTCAGGCTGTCCCATAATTAAGAATTTTTAAATTTCACTAACGCAAAATCAACATGTTAGCAAATCGAAATATGTTAAAAACTCCATTTTGGGACAGCCTGATGTCCCTACATTTCCTCCAAATGTGAGAGTATAAGAATTTTTGTTGTTCTGTAATATAACTTGTCATTGGAATCTTATTCTGAAGCCGTCGTTTTCTACGCTGAACTTGCTGTTGTTGTTGAAGGATTCGTCTTCCTTGTAGTCGAAGATGCTTCCCAAGTTTTTTATTTCCCGGTTCTCGTCAAGAGCATTGAGGACAATTATCACTTCGTATTCTTTCCTGTGCTTTTCAGCGAATTTGACCTCGTCGCTGCTTACTTGGAAAGCCTGCTCGTCAGTCGAGGATGATTTTACTTCTACGTAGCGGACTTGGTCGTTGTCATCAATATAGCGGATGTCGTAGCCTTCCGAGTTGCTCCCCTGGGGGTTCACGTTAGCCGTTTTTGCGTTTTCAGAAACCCAGAACACCTTGCCAGGCCCATGATTGCTTACAAGGGTTTTGTAAACGTAGTACTCTCCTATGAGACCTATCTCCTTCGTATGTTTCTTGACCGACTTGCTTCTCCCTCCTCCCGTATGGGTTTTATGGCCTCCTTCTATCGCTTCTAATGGTCTTAAAGGATCATACCCTGATATGTCATATTTCTTTTGTTCGAAATCCTCGTCTATGCTTTTCATAAGTGATTCGTAATCGTCTTCCTCGTATTCTTGCTCCTTCCCGTTCAACATTATCTTCTTCTTTTTGCTTATTATCTGTTGGGTTTCACCTCCAGCCCCAGCCTTCGGGGGTCGGGAGTATTTGGTGCCAAAGCGTTTGATGAGCTCTTCATATTCTGCGAAATACAGGAGGCTTTTGTTTCCCGGGTTTTCCAGGAATGCGTTCACGTCTTCCGAGTATGCTCCGCCTGATTGCTCTATTTTTTGTAGGAAGTCTTGCCTGTTCTTATTGTATATCTCCTCTAAAGGTGCTTCCTCTTGCCTTAATAGATTTGAATAGGTCACGGATAGTTTTTTGAATAGGTCTTCGTGGAATGTTGTGTTGAAGCACTTTTCCTTATCAGCTGATAGTTCTTGATTTATGTTGTAATGGTCGACGAATGAGGGTCTTGTGTAGGTGTTTATAATGCTTACAAACTGTTCTTTCGAGCTCACATCTTTGTCTTTTAGGGTTTCGTAGAGGTATGTTTGGAATTTTTTCTGTAATCTGTATTTTTCGCTTGATATTTCGGACTCGAATTCTTTGCTGTAGTCCGTTTCTTCTGCGGCGTGGAGGTTGTAGTCTTTGACCGTTATGTTCAGGACGTTGAAAAGCTTCTTTATGTGCGGGAGGTTCTGGACTTTTGAAAGGTTTTCATAGTCTATGGTTTCGAATACTTCTCTTATGAGAGCTTCTTCTATGCATAGGTGTTTAGACAGGACAGGGATGGTTTCATCTTTGTAGCCTATTTCTAAGAGATCCTCGTCTACTCCTTTGGTTAAGAGGATGTTTTGCCAGAACTCTTTTTGCACGTCGGTAACGTCTCTGAGTCGCAGCCTTACTTCTTTCAGTTTTTCCAAGTTCGGGTCGTCAAAGTCGATTTGGATGACGCTGTCTCTTTTTTGTCTATCTTTTGGAAAGAGCTCCCTAAAATCATTCCTGTTTTCATCGATCTTCAGGACGCCGCTTATGATTTCTGCCAGGGCGTTACAGAACTTCTCGTCATTTTTCAAGTCTGCTACATCTGTGTATTGTTTGGTAGAATTTAAGAGGAGGTAGACGGTGTTTTCGCCGGTTGGTTGTATGTGTTCGTAAGGGTTAAGCTTGAGCTCTCCTTCGGTGTTGTCAAACTTGTATTTAGCTTCCGTCGAGGTGCACAGGCATATTTTTAGTTTTTTCAGCTGGTTCATCTCTGTGTTGAATGTGGGTTTGCCGAGCCTGAAAACTAGGACGTAGGGTTTGAACTTTTCGAAGTGTTTTGAAAACTCAGCGTTGAGGAGATGAATGTCGGGGTCTGAGGTGAGGGTGAATTGTATGTCTTCTAGTGGTCTTATTCCAAATATTTCTCGAATCTGGTCCTTGCCTTGTCTTCTCGGGATTTGGGCTATGGGGAACTTGTTCATTATTTCCCGGCAGAAGGTTATGTTGTCAACGTAGTACACCTCGTTTACAGGCAGGTAGGTGGTTTTGCCGTCGCTTCTTGCAAGGATTTTTCCTTCCTTGACAAAGGTGTTCCGAACTTCTTCGTTTACTACTGCCTTTACCCATTCTCTCGGTTTGCTTTCTATTATCTTTCTGTAGATGGTTTTGGCCTTTTCTCCGTCAGGGTCTGCGATTTCTAGCCTGGACAGTATGGTGTATATGATTTCTGTAGGGAGGGTTAAGAAATCTTCGGAGGCTCCTATTTTGGTAAGGACGTATTCAACATCTCTCCGTTGCATTCTATTATCCTTGAACACTCTGTCTTTGATGTTTATGTCGGGGACTTCAATCAAGGGGGACATTCCGTCGAGTGTTTCTGATAGACAGCATTGGGTTGGAGCGACTTTTTTGCCTGTCCGGGTTTTAACCCATTCTGTGTTTCTCAGCTTCCAGATGATGTAAGCGCTGATGTCAACATGGCTAAGATCTCTCGTGTATTGTTTTTTGTGCAGCCAGAGGCCGAAACTGGAGTTTGGGGGCTCGTGTCCTTCCCGCAATATGGTTTGTACTCTTGGGTCTGAGTGGAGCCATGCGAGTATGTTCTCGAACTTAGCCTTGTTGAGGATTGTGTCGAGCTCTTCTATGTATGCAACGCTAATTTTTGATCTGGACGTTTTGTCTGATCTTAATTTGTCGTAAGAGTTGTATCGTTCTCCCCAGGTCGTTTGGTAAGGGTATTTTATGTTTCTTAGGACGTACTCCTCGTATTCCGGGTCGTAAGCTTCTTTCTCAAGTGCTCTCTGTTTGATTCTGGGGTAGTCCTCGACGCCCACCCATTTGAGGAAACGTACTGCTTCGCTTTCGTTTGTCGTACCGAGTCCTAATTCTTCTTTGTTTCCGACGAAGACTGTATCGTCTATGGCTGAGTAGAGCGCGTCCATCACCTTGCTGACAGAGTATTCGCTGCTGAAATAAAGCTCCTTGGCGCTTCTTAGCTCCCCCTTGCGTGTGAGCAGCGGGACGTTTAGATGTTCTGGGAATTTTTTATCAGGGTCGGAGTCGTCGCTGAATATTAGGAATAAAGACTCTACCATCTTCTTGAGATACTCGTTCTTCTTGGATTGAGTTTTTTTAATGGCCCTGTTTGTTGTGGCTATGATTCTTGCTATTACGGTGTCGAACCTGTATTCGTTTACGTTGAAGGCTTTGAACTTTTCAGCTAAGGCTCTGCCAGTCTTGACTCCGGCTTTTGTCCTGAGTTGGTTGAACAGGTGAGTAGAAATGAAGACTATCCTGACGATTTCCGGAAGCTGAAACTTGCTTCGTTCCGGAGGTAGCAGGGCCTTTGTATTGGAGCCTATTACTTGTCCTTGGTCGTCTATGAACAAGCGGGGCACCTTGTCAGCTCGTAACGGTTTGAGGCATTTGTCGTAGTGGTCAACCATCATCAATATGAGGTCAGCTCTTTGTTCGAGAGACAGTGACAGAGAGACTTTGTTTAACTTTTTCACCAAGTGTTCCGGGTCGTACCTGCCAATACCAATTTCGCGAATTAAGTCATGTATTTCTTCGTCGGCAGTGTAGAGTGCTAGTCCTGGGAACTCGGATGGTACGGTTTCGAGTATTTCTGCTAGTCTGATATCGTAAAAGACAGGTTTTTCTTCTGCTGACATGTATTTGTTTGAAAGGACTGGTATTAGTTTGTGAGTTTTTATCGAGGCGAGAAGTTTCTTGGGGAACCCCATTTTTTCTACTTTGTCGTCATACTCTCCCCTCTTGGCGAGGAGCTTCATGGCGTCCCAACTGATTCTTTTATCTGCTTGGGTGAGTTTCTTAGCCGTGTCTGTCATCAGCTCTGCTAAACGTTCTAGTAGGAATTCGTTTACCGCGTTCTCGTTCAAGTGGGTTCTGTTACCGTCGAGGTCGAAAGCGCCATGGATGATTGCTGGAAATGGGAATTTGACTTCTGTCTGAAAATAGGAGAACAACCGGTCAATGGTATCGTCTATGTTTTCACTTACGGCTATTCTGAGGTCGTACTCGAATTGCCTTGCCATCTCACCTTTTCTCAGCTCTTTTGGGAGTTCGTCTGTCTCGTTGAAAATGCGCCATTTTTTTGATTTTATGGTGTTGCCTTCTTTATCGAGCAGGCGTATCTCTTCGAAACCATCTGACTTGGCTGGGATTCTGATGATGGTTTCATTTCGTGCTGGGCTTTCAAGCCGAATGCTTCTGATGTTGTTTAGGAAAAGTGCGACTTCCATGCCGAGTTCGTTAATCTGGTTTTGGATGTCATCTTTGATTTGATCGGATGTGAAGTTTATGACGACGTACGTATCGTACTCGGTAGAGTCTGAGCTCTGCGTGTCTTTCCATGAGGGTACTGCGAGCGTAGCGATGGGGTACTCTGTTGTGGATGCTTCTTTGATGGCGTCTTTTAAGGCGGGATTCCATTTCAGCATTTTTTTCAGAAAAGCTACCGCGTTAGGCTTCGAGAACTCTAGGGAGAGAGCGCCGCTTTTTATTCCAATAGATTCGCTCCAGTTCAGAATCGCTCTGAAACCTAATCCTTTGTAACCTATCTTTTTCTTACGCTTTATCTTGGGACTGGTATCAGAGTACATCAGAGAAAGGATACCTTCTCTGGAGAAAGGAGAACCGTTATTCGCGACTACTAACCTATTTTGTTCAAGCCTTATGAGGACGGTCGGGTTTTCTGCTTTTTCAGCTTCATCATCTGCGTTCTGCAAGAGCTCTAAAAGCTGCCTGCCGTGATACTCCTTGGTACGCGCGATTTCCCGGTAATACGCCCCGGTCATATTCCGTACCTGGGCTTCATAGCTCTTCTCGACGTTTCTCAACTCATCCACAACCCAGTTTTTGAAGATAGTCTGAGCTATGGCACGACCGAGGACGAAACCATAATTGCTTACTGTGTCTTTGTTATAAACTGATTTGCGGAACTTTGGCTTTGCCTCCATGTGCAACGCAGGGATGTTCCTCTTACCAGCTTCAACGAGAGAAATGGTGCCGGTTCCTGGGTTCTGCAATACGCCACTCTTCTCACCTCGTCCTTTGAGAAAAACTGTGTCAGCAGTCTCACCAGTTTTTTTCTGAACTGCTAAATCGTATCCATGCTCAAGACTACTTGCAAGTGAACGACCGAAGTCAATAGGGTGTGATAGTTCGTTGCGCCCACCACTAAGCTCCAAATCAAATTCTCTGCTACCAGCGGCGCCGTGACACTCGAAAAGCAGCTCAGCATGCTCTCGGAAGACTTCCTGGCAGTAAGGCGTACTCACGTCCTTATTCGGATCATCACGAGTCGTATGAGCCACGATGACCAACTTGCATGGGATGTCATGCTCCTTGAGCAAAGAAAAGGCGACCAACGCGTATGAAGCAGCATTCTCATCCGAATCACGTCTCTTCCCCTTTTCGCAAATATAAGCCTCTCCAACCGCTGCCTGATGAGGCACGCCTAAAACCACCTTGTAAGGTGGCTTCCCATGAGAAAGCACAATCAGACAGTCCTTAGACGTCAATAATCCTAACAATGACGGGTCATACTCCTTAAACCTCGACGCCCAGACTTCTCCTTGATACGGGATAGGCTTCATCTTAACTACCCAATAACATTCAAGACTTTTGCAACGCTTATTCTGTGCCTGCCTGCTTTGATAAGTTTAGTAGGTTTAGAGGACTGCCCATATTTCTTTCATTTCTTCTTTGGTCTTCAAGCCAGCTTTTCTCTGAAAAAAAGTGCCTCTTCTTGTTTAATCAAGACAAGTTCTTCAGCTCTTATAGCGGCTCTGTTCCCTCGCTCAGAATCTTGATGCACTGATCGTAGCTGAACAGCCGTCCTCTCCCTTGTCCGGTCAGTTCCCGGGCTATGCCCTCTTTCTGCAACACCTGAAGCGATGCCGTTACTGTCAGAACTGAAAGCCCGGTTATCTGTACAATCTTAGCGATGGAGGCAATCGGGCTTTGCTAAGTGTCCGGTCACAATTAAAGAAATTTAAATTACATTTACGCTTATTAAAGGTTAAAGCATTTTCCTTTTATAACCATTTTCATGGTTTTTCGTCAATTCTCTTTTGCACGGCATCCCATATCTCTGTCAGATTCAAACGTTTTGCCCACTCTGCGATATAGTTTCGATCTACCTCTTCTCCGCTGATCTTCAGGATTCCCGTAATATCGCGAAGGTGCTTCTCAGAACCACCATCCCTGTAGTATTCCATTTTCTTAATAATTACATCTTCGGGTGCAGCGAAGTTTGCCTGATAAGACTCTGCCGGAGAAATTCTCCGTATCCGCTTGAATCGGCTGTTATCAAAAGGCGTATCCTGTTTGATAATTACGTCCACTTTAAGGCCGGATGCTGGCTGAATGATATTAAACTGTCCCTGATGAGCAATGGCCTGCCTTATCATTCCTTCGCTGATATAAAACTCATCTTCTGGAAAAGCCTTCAGCAAGGACGCTATGTGGCTTGCATCTATGGCCGCGACAATATCAATATCATTGGTCAATCGAGGCTCTCCGTAGGCCATGGCAGCAACAGACCCCGTTACAAGATAAGGAATTTGAAGCTGCTCAAACACCCCTGCAATTTTTTGCAGTAGCTCATAAGGCCCCACGTGAAAGCCTCCTGACTACCTCCTGCTCAACCTTTTCTTTGCTCCAATCCGGATGAGTCTTTTTCAGGTGGGTTATCAACATATTATAGGCTGATTGCCACAGTGTGAAACCGATCTGTATCCTTTCGGCAGGTGTTTTCCGCCGCAGCAGTTCAGCCATAGCATCATCAACTACCTCAATTTGTCCTCGATCAAGTCTCATAGTGTGCTAACCATTATTAAAGGGTGTGACGGTTCTTTCATACATGGATAGTCCATTATCCAGAAAAAGTAAATATAGTTTTATGCCGGCAGAAAGAAGGTGAAAGTAGGGGCGGGGTAACCCCGCCCCTACAGGTGTAAGATGAAAGAAAGGCGGAGGGCTTAATCAAGAATAAGCGCCTCCGCCGATATGACGTTAGTCAACAGATCAATGGTGGTGGGTGTGGGGGATGGGAACCCTGGTCTGGTCAGTCGGCTGCTGGCCTTCAAAGGGCGGATAGATCTTGATTGCCTGAAACCCGCAGTGGAACTCGCACATGTGGCATTTCAAACAGAAGCTCTGGTCAGGTGCGCTGGTCTTCCTCTTTTTATCTACTACCTTCAATTCCAGGAGCTGAACCGGGCACACCTCCACGCAGGTGCCGCAGCCTGTGCAGTTCTCCTCATCAATCCTGATTTCAATCTCTACAATGTCCTGTTCAGTTACTTTGGGCATAATGACCTCCATAAGACCGAAGGCCCGCCTTGCGGGTAGATAAGACCGTAGGCCGTTCCTGCGGTAGGTTTTTTATTCTTTATTCATCATTCTGCAACTACGACAACCCTTTCATCACCAGCGACCCGAGTTCTTTCCCGTAGCACCGGAGCATGACTGACGTTACCGGGTCGCGGACAAAGAGCCAGTCCTGAAGGACCCGCTTCCTCTTGATGCAGTACTCCCGGTGGGCAGGGTCGGTAATGGGCTTTGCTTCTTTCACCGTCTCAGCCCAGAGTTTGAGATAGGCGAGCGGAAGGTTCAGGATGCGCTGCCGATACTCTGGAGTTCCGCCGGCCTGTGTCCTGAAGAAGATGTAGAACGGTCCGGTTAAGGTCCTGAACCAGACGTGGAAAGAAGGCGCGCCGATGATGTCAGCGTGTTTCCGGAAGGTATCATCCAGCTTATCGAGGTATGTGAGCCGGTACTCTTCATTGATCACAAGGTCACAGAGGGGCATGTGGTCAACCATGCCGTGCCCCGGCCCTCTCCCCTCGTCCCAGTCAATGAGCATGACCGGGAAGTCATAATCATCCCGGGGGAATCCGATGACCGCTCCTGAGATGGATCGGCCGGAGAGGATCTGCCACCAGATGCAGACCTTTTCGATCTTATCAGATTCAAAGACCCGGACAGCGCCCTTTGCCATGGGGGATTCGAGGTTTTCAAGCAGGAGATCCATATTGTACCCCTGATACATCCCCTTTAACGGCTTGAGGTTAAGGGTACGGAGTATTTCCCAGCACTCTTCAGGAAATGGCCGGATATCGGGAACATTCTTGGCAGGCCATGTATCACACCTGAACCCTGCCTCCTCTTCCAAGTGATATTTCTTGTCTATCATAATGCCTCCTCATTAATAGTTCTGGCTCATCAGCCAAATTGTATAATAGGGTTCGAGGATTCCCTTTAATGCGGATTTTAGATTGCGGATTTCGGAATAAAAACCTTCTTCTTTATTCCGCATTCGCCATTCCGCATTCTGCATTTATTTTGCCCCTTGAACCCTTGTAATTCTAAAAATCCCTGGAATCACTCCTGGGAGGGAGAATGGTAATTGCCTTGACCGGGCAGTTATTTTCACACCCGTGATCCTTCATGCAGATCTCAGTATCAGCCACAGGAACCTTTTTTCCTTCCCACTCTTCGTACGTAATAGCGTCGGGCGGGCAGATCCTCGCACATGTGCCGCCGCAGGCATCTGCACCGATACACCGCTCTTTATCAATCAGGAACTCTACCATGCCGTCCCGCTTCCTCCTTACATCTCCCTCAGGGCATCACGAACCTGAGGGTACACCATGATCGCCTTTTCCGGACACATCTGCTGGCAACTGTGGCACTCAATGCAACTGTCCAGGTTTACCACCCGGACTTTACCGGTCTCTTCAGAAATGGCAATGGCATCCACATTACAGTACTGGATGCAGACACCGCACCCGATGCACTTTTCCCCATCAATAACGATCTGATGCTCCTCGATGTTGCTATCTGGCACCTGCAACCGCTTTCTTTTTTTCTTCCACCATCTTCTTAAATTCCGGGTCAGAATCATAATAATCCTGCATCCCGAAAATGTAAGGGGTCAGGGCAAAGACATGGTGACGTGCCAGTTCCACATCCCCTTTCACCAGCTCTGTCTCGAGGTACATCATCTTTGCCTCCAAGGAATTGTCGATCACATCCAGGAGCACCCGGGAATCGAGTGCCATCCCGATCTGGGAATGAGGATTTTCTCCTTCTTCGACCACGAGGACACCTTTATCAGTCCGGGTGGTAACTGGGGGCTGGTCATCCCTGAAGCGCCAGAAGATGATGTCTCCATCCAGTTCTACCATCTGTGCCTTGAACTCTTCATCGTTGTTTACCAGCACTGCGCCTTTTTTCATGATTTCAATCATCGAGGGCATTGTTGCTTCTCCTTTGGAATGTTATTTCTTAGCCTCTGCTCCGGGACTTAGGTATACCCGAGGATAGCCTTTTTACCTACGTCGGGACCAAGGGTCCGAACCAGGACAGAGCCGAGAGGATCACGCTTCCTCAACTGCTGCTGGATGATCTTCTTCCTCCGGTCTGCGTACTCCCGGTGCTTCGCATCCTGAACCGGCTCTGCCTTTTTCACCATCTCCACCCAGTACTTGATATAGGCAAGTTCACAATTGAGCGCCTTCTCCCGTCTCTCATTGGGCGAGTCGAAGATCATGTAGGGGCTCTCCATCGCCCGGAACCAGTTATAGGTGGAATTAGGGCCGATCAGGTCCTTGAATTCGGCATATACCGGTTCCAGCCCGTCCAGGTATTTCTCCCGGTACCACTCAAACTCGACGCAGTCAACCGTGGGGACGAGATCAATAATGATGTGAAGCCTCTTCTTTGATTCCTCCCAGGCTATAACCAGCCCGGGGAAATCGTACCCGTCCCTGGGCCAGCCCACCCAGGAACCGCCAACGATACTCTTGCTGATCAAGACCCACATCAAAGCCAGTTTCTCTATCTTTTCATTGGTGAAATGGCGGAACGTGCCGGTGATCATGGGCCTTTCAAATTTCTCCTGGATTTCCTTGAGATCCTCTCCCTCTACCTGGGTCAAACTTTTCAGGCCCAGTTCCGTGATAAGCGGCCAGGTCTTTTCCGGGAAGGGGTGAGGTTCAAAACCTTTGGGCTGCCAGAGGGACTTTGAATCAAAATCTAATTCAGTGATTATATCGCTCATGGTATCACCTCTCAAAACAGGTTACAGATAATTAATTAGGACTACGAACTAAACGGATGCCACATTTGTTTTTCTTTGTCAAGCAAAAAATAGTTTTCATAATAATATATTCATTTGAGACAAATATAATTAATTAATATCAATATGTTAGATAGATTTAACATATTTTACCATTTCGCCATGAGAGAATAATATCTATTGACAAGGGAGCAATAATATATTATTTAGAATACCTAATTATCTCGTCCACAGGAGCAAAAACAACCATGATCGCCCCGCACAAAGATTCGGGAGAACAATCACCGCCTGATCTGTTTCATCAACAAGTCTCTCAGGTAGACTGGTTCCTTATCCATCTGCTGAGGATCTTTGACCTGGGAAGAAATATCAAGATTCAGGATATTGATTTCAGCATCAGCCAGGCAAAGGCCCTTTCACTCTTTGAGGATGGCAGTGAATTTACCATGACAGAATTGAGCAACCTGCTCAAGGTAAGCCTTCCCACGGCAACTGAGATGGTTGACCGGCTGGTAAAGGCCAAGCTGGCAAACAGGAAGAGGGGTAAAGAGGACCGGCGGGTAGTGAAAGTCACCTTAAGCCCTTTTGGAAGAAGGATTAAAGGGGAATTCTTACAGCACAAGCGGAATATCATTGAAGAGGTGCTCGTTCAACTGCCTGGAAAAGAGCGGGAAGAGCTGGTGCAGGCGATGGAAAGGACCATGGAGATCCTTGATTCCATAACGAAGAAGGATCAAAGAGGCGAGATCCATTAAATAAATCTATGCAACAGGATTCCTCAATGCCCGACAATCCGCCTGCGGCGGAACAATTCAAAGGGCGGGTTTTAACCCCTTTAATGGGCGCCCCTACATCGCAAATGCAAAACTCGTTTTTTAATCTCAGATAATCGGCCATATGAGAGTCCTCCTGATTCAACCCCCCATGTTCCATCTCAAGGTCAATGTGGCCCCCAATGTGGGCATCGCTTCTATCGCCGCGGTTCTGGAAACAGAAGGGATAACGGTGGGAGTTATTGACGCAGCTGCAGAAAATCTCTCTTTTGATCAGGTAATCCAGAGGGTCAAAGAATTTTCTCCTGATATCGTGGGGTCCGGGGGACAGACACCGGTGAGTCATCGCTCTCTCCAGATCTTCCGGAGAGTCAAGCGAGAGATCAGTCCCAGGATTCATACCATAGCAGGGGGACCCCACTTCAGCTTCACTGAAAAAGAATCCCTTAGTGAATGCCCGGAACTGGACATCGTCGTCCGGGGAGAGGCTGAGATGACCGTGCTGGAACTCTGCCAGGCACTTGAAACAGGAAAGGACCTTACCGGGGTGAAGGGTATTACCTTCCGCGATCCAGGGGGCGAGATTATCTCCACGCCTGACCGGGAACCTATTGCCGACCTGGACAGCCTTCCTTTCCCGGCCTGGCATTTATTTCCTTTTAGGAACTACCACTGGGCAGGAAACCGTCTCCTGGGGATTACGTCATCGCGAGGATGTGCCTTCAGGTGTCCCCACTGCATCACCTGGAAAATCCATAAAGGAGTCCGCTACCGGAAACCGGAGAGGATTGTAGAAGAGATGCGCTGGGTAAAAAAGGACTTCGGGATTGACACCTTTTTCTTCCACGACGACCAGACCTTTACCCGCCGCGAGCAGCTGGAAGGGTTTCTGGATGCGCTGGAACGTGCGAAAGAGCCTCTCTACTGGTACTTTGAGATTCGTGAAGACACTCTGCTCGGTTACCGGGATCTCTGGAAAAGGATGCGGGACCTGGGCATGTTCAAAGTGGCTATTGGACTGGAAACACCGAACCCGGAACTCCGCGGTTTTTACGGCAAGAAAGCGTACCAGCAGAAAGAAGTGGAAGGTATGCTCTCCTATCTCGAGCACGAACTGGATGTCCTGATTGCCATTTATCTCCTCTTTGGCAGCCCCAAGGATACAGAGGAGACGATTCAGGAAACCATTCAGTACGCCAAGTTTCTCTACCCGGATTACTGTTCCTTTGTGGTCGGGACTATTGCTGTCCCATTCCCCGGCACTGATTTCTACGAGGAGATGAAGGCAAAGGACATGATCACTACCTATGACTGGAAGTACTACGGGTTCGGAAAGGCACTCATCAAATCCTCAGTCCCGCCTGAGAAAATGGTTGATTACTTTGGCGCATTCTGGAAGGGGGCGTATGTGCGACCCAAGGTTTTTCTCAAGCAGATTGCGTTCGCCTTTTCAAAAAACCGTTTCAGGAGAAGCCTGGCCAGGAGTTATGTCAACATAGCCATAGACTTCGCTACCCATGGCAACAGAACAGATGCGAGCCTCTCATGAAACCGAAAAAATGATTGAGTTTTCGAGGAATATACAGTATAAAATATCGCTTATTAATTTTTGACACCATCAAGCAAATAATCGTGGGTGAAGATTACTATACTCACATTAACCCCAAAGGGAGGATGCTTATATGCCAATGACCAATTTTTTGTTTACGTCAGAATCGGTGACTGAAGGTCACCCGGACAAGGTTGCTGACCAGATCTCTGATGCGGTGCTCGATTCAATCATCGCTGAGGATAAAAAAGCAAGGGTTGCTTGTGAAACACTGGTTACCACAGGTCTTGTCATGGTGGCAGGAGAGATAACCACTTCGTGCTACGTCCACATACCGGATATCGTTCGTGAGACGATCAAAGAGATTGGCTACAACGACTCTTCCATGGGCTTTGACTGGGAGACCTGTGCTGTTATTACCTCCATTGACCGGCAATCACCTGACATTGCCAAGGGGGTAGATGAATCAAAAGAGCATGAACAGGGGGCAGGTGACCAGGGCCTGATGTTCGGCTATGCCTGCAACGAAACAGAAGATCTCATGCCCATGTCCATTGTCTTTGCCCATCGTTTGACCAGGGGGCTGGCTGAGGCAAGAAAGAAGAAGACCCTCAATTTTCTCCGGCCGGACGGGAAATCGCAGGTAACCATCGAATACCACAACGACAAACCGGTACGGGTTGACACCATCGTTATCGCTGCCCAGCACACCCCGGAGGTGAGCTATCAGACATTGAAAGAGGGGATCATAGAAGAAGTCATAAAAAAGGCCATACCCGCCAAATTATTAGACAGCAAAACCAAATACTTCATCAATGCCACCGGGAGATTTGTCATCGGCGGCCCCCGGGGGGACTGCGGTCTTACCGGAAGAAAGATTATCTGTGACACCTACGGTGGGCAGGGGGGTCATGGGGGTGGAGCCTTCTCGGGCAAGGATCCTTCTAAAGTGGACCGTTCAGCTTCATATATGGCCCGCTACATTGCCAAGAATATTGTGGCGGCTGAGCTCGCTAGAAAGTGTGAGGTTCAGCTCTCCTATGCCATCGGCGTGGCCCAGCCGGTATCAGTAATGATCAATACCTTCCGCACGGGGAAAATACCTTCTGACCAGATTGCCAAGATTGTCATGCAAACGTTTGACATGAGGCCTGCTGCCATGATCAAGAAGTTAAACTTACTCCGCCCCATTTACAAAAAAACTGCTGCTTACGGCCACTTTGGCAGGAAGGACCCGGACTTTACCTGGGAAAAGACCGACGCGGTGGACACACTCAAGAAAGCTGCTGGGATTTAAAAGTTTGCTGAAAAAGCAACTTTTTATAAGGCTGATCAAAAATGTCCAGATGCAAGGCGTCCGAAATCCTGAGGAGTGCGGCGTACTTGTACGTACGCCGCAATGACGAAGGACGAGGAGAACGACGCAGATGGGCGTTTTTCACCAGCATGAAAGAGGAGCAACTATGGATTATGATGTGAAGTCGTTAACCTTAGCTGAAGAGGGGAAACTCCGGATCGAATGGGCAGGCTTCAGCATGCCGGTTCTGAACTTAATCAAAGACCGATTCCAAAAGGAAAAGCCGCTGAAAGGTCTAAAGGCTGCAGCGTGCCTCCACGTGACTACCGAGACCGCCAATCTGATGGACGCCCTGCTTGCAGGAGGGGCTGAGGTGACCGTGTGTGCCTCCAATCCTCTGAGCACCCAGGATGATGTGGCTGCCGCCCTGGTGAAGTTCTCCAAGGTGCCAACCTTTGCTATTAAAGGAGAGGACAGCAAGACCTATTACAACCATATCAATGCCGCTATCTCCTTCGGCCCTATGATTACCATGGACGACGGCGCTGACCTCATCTCCACCCTCCATTCCAGCCGCACGGAGATGGTTCCCAACGTTATCGGGAGTACAGAGGAAACGACAACCGGTGTAAACCGGTTACGGAGCATGGCGAGCAAGGGGGTGCTTAAATTCCCGGTGATTGCCGTGAACGACGCGGACACCAAGCACCTCTTTGACAACCGGTACGGCACCGGCCAGAGCACCATTGATGGGATTATCAGGGCTACCAACCGGCTCATGGCGGGAAGTGTTTTTGTCGTCTGCGGCTATGGCTGGTGTGGCAGAGGGGTAGCCATGCGGGCAGAAGGGATGGGTGCCAATGTGGTGATTACCGAGGTAGACCCCCTAAAGGCCCTTGAGGCGGCCATGGATGGTTACCGGGTCATGCCTGTAGCAGAGGCAGCCAGGATCGGCGATATCTTCTGTACTCTCACCGGTGATCTCAAGGTAATCAGAAAAGAAGAGTTCCTGCTGATGAAAGACGGTGCCATTGTGGCAAACTCAGGCCACTTTAATGTGGAGCTGGATCTTGAAGGATTGAAGGAAATCACCAGGAGCTCGAGGAAGATACGGGAGTTTGTGGTAGAACACACCCTCATAAACGGACGGAAGGTCAACGTGCTGGGAGAGGGGAGGCTCATCAACCTCGCCGCGGCCGAAGGGCATCCTTCCAGTGTCATGGATATGAGCTTTGCCAACCAAGCACTCTCTGTGGAATACCTATATAAGCATGGCAAAACTTTGGAGAAGAAAGTACACCGGGTTCCTTTAGAGATCGATCGCTCCATTGCCCGCCTCAAGCTGGCGTCTATGGGATTGAAGATAGACACCCTGACCGCTGAGCAGGAAAAATACCTGACCTCCTGGGAGATGGGGACGTAAGGTCTATTCTCTCTGTTGCATGAGGATGAGGATACCAATAGATCCAAAGACGATATTGGCTGACCAGGCGGCAATGAGTGGAGGAAGCAATCCCCCTTTCCCGAGAGAGACACTGAAGGAAAAGAAGAGCCAGTAAACAAAACCAATCGCCATACTTGTTGTTATCCCCACGGCGACATTCCCGCTCCTCCCGATCCTGAGGGCAAAGGGTATCCCCAGAATAGTCATCACCACCACCACAAAGGGAAAGGAAATCTTGGCGTGGAGTTCGGTGAGGTAGGGAGTGGGGTCATAGCCGTCTTCTTTTATCTTCCGAATATACTCTTTGAATTCCCAGTAACCCATCTCTTCGCTCTCCTTTTTAGCCAGCCTGAATGCTTCAGGGCCTTCTTTTATCCACTGAGTCGTTCCCTTTTTCTCCTCAGTGACGGTCCGAATTGACCCGTCGAGGTTAAACTCCCTGATAATGACACCCGAGTATTGCCACTGACTTCCCACCCACTTAGCCTCAACTGCATCAATCCTCTTTTCCAGGACGAAGTCGGGCGAAAAAGAGTAAATGGTAATCCCCTTCAGGGTATTGCTCTTAGGATCAAAGAGATTGATGTTGTAGATCAGCGAGCCGCTTTTAAGCCAGAACCGCTGCTGTTTAAAAACATGTGACCTCTCTTTCTTTTTCATCACGACATTCTCAAGGAATTTCGCTTTTTGATAGGTAATGGGAATGAGAAATTCCTGAAATGCAAGTAACACTACCCAGATAACCAGGGAACACGCAATTAAAGGCCGGAAAAATCGGTACGTTCCGATTCCCGCTGCCTTCAAGGCAATGATCTCATTGTGTCGTGCTCTGAGAGCAAGTGAGAGAAAAGTGGCGAGGAGAACCACGCCGGGGTTAATCTGCAAGAGGATATAGGGGATCTTGCAGAGAAAAATGGTGATGATCAGGGAGATGGAAGCATTATATTTGATAAACTGATCTAACTTTTCAAAGAGGTCCACAACCAGGTAGATTCCCCAGAACCCCCCTAGGGCAAGGCCATAGAGCTTCAGGAATTCTCTTATGATGTAGCGAGTAAGGATTAACATCTTTTCATCAGCCTCTCACGAACCGCTCCCGGAAAAACTGGGATAGCCAATCGAGCATCTCTCCCAGCCAGGTTAACACGGTGATGGGTGACTCATGAGCCGCCTTGACAAAAAGGTAGATTCCCAGCGAGATCATGGCAACATT
>JAPLJA010000133.1 GCA_026388815.1 Pseudomonadota bacterium | reverse complement strand
ACCTGGAACCTCACCGGCCTCCAGCAGAAAGTGGTAAACGCCATTGCCCTGGATCCGAATAACCCGGAAATTTTGTACACAGGCACCTTTGCTCCTGAAGACAGCAGTGCTGTTGGTCTTTATAAGAGCATGGATGGAGGTATCACGTGGGAGGAAAAGGGCAGAGGGTTGCCACCCGGTACAACGGTTACTGCCTTAAAGATTGATGCTTCATCTTCCCAGATTCTCTATGTTGCCACCCTGCATGATGGGATATATATAACATTCAACGGCGGAGATTACTGGACACTTCTTGGTCTTTCCGACTACCACTCGTATGACCTTCTGATCCCGTTCCTCCCTCAAAGGATTCTTTTTTCTTCCCTGAGCGCTTTCTTCTTCCCTGTATCCCTCTATGCCGGGACAGGAAGCGGGTTTCTCCAGTTCACTGCCTCAGGGGTGGGAATGATAGAGGGGATGGTAATGGATTGTTTAAGTGAGCAGGGAATCACCGGTGCAGAGGTAACGACCGATACCGGAGGTATGGCCCTCAGTTTGGACGGATACTACCTGATCATGGCGCCAGCTGGGATCTGCACGGTCAGTGCTGCAACCGATTGTTACCAGTCCGCACAGGTAGAGCATGTAGTGGTGAATGAATTTGATGTAGCGCCGGTTGATCTCTGCATCCTTCCCAGCGATGGGATCTTCGGAAAGGTTACCTCCAAGGGCAAGGCCATTAACGGTGCCACAGTAACGCTTTCTGAAGAGGGGGTAAAGACAGGGGAAACATCAACAGCTGAGAATGGGAGATATGCCTTTGTTGATCTTCAGGCAGGCAGTTACACCATCTCGGTGATCAAGAAAGGATACAAACCAGCAACGAGCGATGCGATCACCTATGACGGTAGTTCCTGTATTATCCAGAATTTTGAGCTGATGAAAAAATGAAGACACTCGAGAAAGGGGTAAACCATGAAAGAGCTGGTTGACAGATTGCTGTCAGGAAGCATTACTCGTAGAAACTTTATCAAAAGTATGGTTGCTCTGGGAGTCACAGCAGCCTCTGCGGGCGAGGTGTTTGACACGGCGGCTCATGCTGCCATCCCGAAAGTGGCGGGCAGATTGGTGAAGGGAACAGGAGGGGAAGTCCTCCTCGAGACACTCAGGGACGCCGGCATCCGCTACATCTTCTCCGCCAACTCCACCGGCCAATGTCCGGTGTATGACGGGCTGGTGGACCGGCCTGAGATGCGGATCATCCTTGCCACCCACGAGGCGCACTGCATCTCTATGGCCCAGGGATTGGAACTTGCCACCGGAGAGCCGGCCTGTGCCATCTTTCCTGGTATCGGCCTCGCCAATGCAGCAACCAATATCTATAATGCCTATAAAGACCGGTCAGCCGTGCTCTGTATCACCGATGGCAATGCCCCGACATTTGCAGGCCGGGATGGATTTGATGATGTGGATGACTGGGAGGATATTGTCAAACCCATCACCCGCTGGCGCTGGTCGCTGCAAGCTGCCAACCGGATTCCGGAGATGGTCAACCGGGCGCTCAAGGTATCTGCCACGCCGCCCTTCGGGCCAACCTATGTGAAAACACCGTTCGCAGTCTTAGGCGAACAAAATCTCTCTCTCATGGTCTATCCCCAGTCAGCCTACCGGATTGATACGAAGATCAAGCCTGATCCCAAGAAGATCGAGAAAGCGGCTGAAATGATCCTTGAGGCACAAAATCCTCTCATCACGGTGGGGAGGGAAGTAACCCGTTCCGGTGCAGGTGACGATCTGATCAAGCTCGTTGACCTTCTCGGCATTCCTGTTGCCCAGGGGGTTTCTCCCTCTTCGGATTTCCTGACGAGCCATCCTTTGTTCGTTGGTTACTATGGACCGGGTCCTGTAGGGTATCCTCCAAACTTTGACCTCATTATCTGCCTCGGAGTCCGTGTGCCTGATCCTTCCTTCCACTCCCCTCCGGTCCGGAGCAAAATCATCCATGCCCATGTGGAGCCTGATATGCTTTCCGCTTACTATGCGAGTGACGTTGCAATCCTGGGAGACCTGAAAGAGACGATCCAGGCGCTCTCTGAAGCGGTAAAGGACCGGGTAGTTGGCCCGGTAAAGTCAGCAGTAAATGAGAGAAAAACCGCCACCCAGAATTTCTTGAGTGAGGCGAAGAAAAAAAGGGAGGCCACTGCGCGTGAAGGATGGGAAAAGAGCCCCATCTCGCTCCACCGCCTTGCCTACGAGTTGGAAAGGTCGCTGGAGAAGGATGCCGTCATCGTGAGCGAGCTGATGACCCGCCTCCCCTATGAATACCTGTCAATGGGGCAGGGGAACAAGATGCGGATCGGACCGTCCGTTGGCCTGGCTCTGGGCTGGGCAGTCGGGGCCGCCCTGGGTGTGAAGCTGGCCAGACCTGACAATCAGGTGGTATGCCTCGTGGGTGACGGCGCATTCCTCTTTGGGCAGGGCGAGATCCTCTGGTCCCTCTCCCGCTATGAATGCCCCGTTACTGTCGTGGTCTTCAATAACCTCTCCTACAACAGTTCGAGAGACCGGATATTCGATTTCAGTACCCGCCAGCGTGAAGCGAAAAAAGATATGGCTTCCTATCTCGGCTCTCCGGAGACTGACTTTACCAAGCTATCAGCAGCCTTCAATATCAGAGGCGAGAAGGTACTTGAGCCAGGCAAGCTGGAAGGGGCATTTAAACGTGCCAAGAAGGAGACGGCAAACGGGAGGCCCTATCTCATCGATGTCCGCATCGAGCGGACAGGGTTGGGAGCAGAACTGGAGAATTACCCGGAGACACCCATTGCTAAGATGAGGAAGAAAATGGTGTAAATCCTGCTTCAGTCCAATAATTGCCCTTGACAAATACATATAATATATGCATATTAGAGTCATGAGAATAAACTGGGATTCCGAAAAAGCGAAATTGAATTTTCGCAAACACAAAGTTCGGTTTTCCGATGCAGAGTTTGTTCTCTATGATCCGATGGCATTAACCCGTGAAGATGAAGGAATTTATGATGAACAACGTTTCGTGTCAATAGGGAGGGATGCCTTAGATCGGATTGTGGTTGTCGTGTACACTTATCGGGGCGAAGATATACGGCTGATTTCTGCTCGCCGTGCAACCCCAAAGGAGAGAAAGAGCTATGATGAAGGAATATAATTTCAAAAAAGCCAAAAGGGGCGCAGTATTTCCACAAAAGGGGAAAACTCGAATCACTATGTACATCGATAACGATGTCCTTGAGGAGTTCCGAACACTCGCTGATAACGCTGGATACGGGTATCAGACCATGATCAACAAGGCCTTGAAGCAGTATCTTAGCAAAGTTAAAAAGCCGCTGGACGAGACGGTATTACGTCAGGTAATCCGTGAAGAATTGAAGCGCGCTGCCCCTTAAGAAAAAGGGAATTTATTTTGATGGACAAATTATGTTTTATTTCCCCGGATTATATTCAGGCACCTTTTCTGCATTTCTCTTCCTTCATGCCTTTTGAGATTCATTAATTACCAACGGTAAACTTTTTTGCGGTGGGCGATAGAAAACACTTCTACCCTTTTCATTGAATCATCTATCGTGTAGAGTATCCGATAATCACTAACTCGTATTCTATATCCTTCACGTCCATGCAGTTTTTTTACTGTATTGGGACGTGGGTTTGCTTTCAGTGAGATGAGACGATCCGCAATTTTATTGTGTATCTTTGGAGGCAGACATTCCAACTCCTTTTCTGCGGATCGTTTGAGATTGACAGTATAAGTCATGAACGGCTCTTCTTTCTCCTATCAGCAAGGTATTCATCCAGACTGCGTGATGGTTCTTTCCGCCGTTGTTCAAGGAGAGCTATATCAATGAGATCTTCCTTAAACTCCCTATCCTTAAGCAATTTCTCAATTACAGCTTCTCTTCCCCGTTTGGGCAGGGAACGAAAGGCCGTCCAGAATACTTCTGCTGTTGCATCTACCGTAGTCATAGTACTATCCTCCTTTCTCTTTAGAGTTTTATACTAACAGTTTGCTGAAAAAGCAACTTTTGTAAGGCTGATCAAAAATGTCCAGATGCAAGACTCCAGAAATCCTGAGGAGTATAAAACCTTGGGCCGCTCCTGCGGTAAAGTTTTTTATCCGAAGACGGACCAAACGTTTTTTGTACCTCTGCAACGACGAAGGACGAGGGGAATCCGCCATGGCGGACAGATGGGCGTTTTTCATCAGCCTGTTAAAGACTCTTGACCTTAGGAGAACTATTCTGATAAAGTGATGATAAATATATCACTCTCTTTCACCAAAGCATAAGGGGGGCAGCAATGTTAGAAAGAAGAACGTGTGAACGATTTGTAATCCCGGGATCAACTATTGCCTATACGTTGCATGGCTTTTTTAAAAAACATCAGCCATTCCCAGATAAGTTTTATCCGGTAACCGATCTCAGTAAAGGGGGCATTTCTTTCCTGTCGGATATACCCCTCAGGGAAAATAAAGAACTCTCCGTCCTCCTCAACATCTCAGAAAAAGACAGTCCATTCCAGCTCGAAGGGAAAGTAGCGTATATCAGCTTAGATTCTGGTGTCAGTTATCGATACAGAATAGGTATACAGTTTAAACCGTTTGGCACCAAAGAAGGATTGAATTCTCTCGACAATCTCAATCGCCTGGAAGAATTAGAAAAAACCTATAGCAGCGGGAGGAAACAGTAAAAGGAATTACTCCTCCTGTTCCATCTCGTCTATCCTCTTGATCCCTTGCTCCAACGTTCCTCTCAGATCATCAAGTTCATCCATCTCAAGCAACGTTCTTATTATCTCTGCGCTCACCTCTTCAACGCTTTTTCTGTCGGTTTTAATGATCCAGTCAGCTGCGGCCTGATATAAAGGCTCCCGGGCCTTCAATACCTCCCCGACTTCTTCGATGAATGACTTCGTCCCCGTTAAAGAAGGTCTCTCATCGCCGTCTTTAATCCGCTCAATGATCGTCTCTTTCCTCGCCTTCAGCCAGAAGATCAGGCCATCGGTCTTCAGATTTTCCACATTCTCTTCCCTGAGAACTACTCCTCCCCCGGCATCTATTACACAATTATCTTTCCGGGAGATCTCCCGTGCCACTTCACTTTCCAGGTCTCTGAACCTGTCCCAGCCGAATTTCTCCACAATCTGCGGGATGGAGAGCTTTGCCTTTTCAACGACCAGTTTATCCATCACCACGAGATCCATCCCGAGGACTGTCGAGAGTAATTTACTGACTGATGATTTCCCTGTCCCCCGGTAACCGATCAGGACGATGTTCACAGACCACTCCTTATCCTTGCAGATGTCTCAGAAGGACATTCCGCATGGACTCAACCGGCGGCTCAACACCGGTAAAGAGTTCAAACTGTATTGCTGCCTGATTTAAAAACATCTCACTTCCGGGAACTGTCTTACAGCCCTTCTCTTCCGCATCCCGGAGCAGCCTGGTCTTTAATGGGTTATACACGATATCAAAGACTACCAGATCCCGCCTCAGGCAGATCCTGTCGAGCGGACTCTCCTCTGCCTGCGGATACATACCCACAGGAGAACAGTTAATAAGAATATCAGCCTCGTTCACTTTTTGCCTGAGCCCGTCCTTTTCGATCAATCCCCCATCTGCCTTAAATCCCACCTTCAACCGTACATCAGCAATCAAGCCTTCGACCTGATCAGTTAGTATGCCCAGAATCGTGAGCGTCCCCAACTTCCCATCCCGGGCCAGAGTAAAGGCCACAGCCCGGGCAGCTCCGCCTGAACCGATGATCACTACCCGTGAACCACTGAGGATAACTCCGGCATCCTTCAGTGCCTTCAGGGCACCAGGTCCATCACTGTTATAGCCCTTTAACCTCCCGTGAGAATTTACGACCGTGTTCACCGAACCGATCGCCAGGGCGAGAGAATCAATGTCATCCAGATAGGGTACGATCTCAATCTTGTGAGGAATGGTGACGCTCAATCCCTGTATCCCCAGAGCCTTTACTCCTGCGATTGCATCCTTCAGGTCTTCTACCTGAAACGCTACATACACATAATTAAGGCCCTTCTCCCTGAAGGCAGCATTATGGATGAGCGGAGAGAGAGAATGAGCAATCGGATTGCCGATAACCGCACAAATTTTTGTTTCTCCATTAATCATCATTGGTCAAATTCCTTCTTGTAATACAGGCAGTACTCTTTCAGGAGACAACGCTCACAGAGGGGCTTTCTGGCAGAACAGACCCTCCGGCCATGAAAGACGAGCTGATGGGAAAAATCAACCCACTCCTTCCGCGGGATGATTTCCATGAGGTCAAACTCTATCTTCACTGGATCGGTGCGGGTGGTTAACCCCAGCCTCTGAGCCACCCTTCCCACGTGGGTATCGACAACAATCCCCGGAATCCCGAATGCATTTCCCAAAACCACGTTAGCTGTCTTCCTGCCTACACCCGGGAGATTAACGAACTCCCCCATATCCTTTGGAACCTGCCCGTCATAATCCTTCACGATCTGGGAAACGCACCCTCTGATGTTTCGGGCCTTGTTACGGAAAAAACCGGTGGGCCTGATATCCTCCTCCAGTTCTGTCAGTTCCACCTTGAGATAGTCCTGCGGCCTCCGGTACTTTTTAAAAAGTTTTTCAGTAACCTGGTTCACCCGTTCGTCCGTGCACTGGGCGGCAAGGATTGTGGCAATGAGGAGTTCAAAAGGTGTAGTAAAATTCAGGGTGCACCTGGCGTCAGGATACTCCTTTTTCAGGATGGGGAGAATCTTTTCCACATTGCGGACGGCGGAGTTCGGAGTTCGGGGTGAATTTTGCTTATGGTTCTTTTGGGCCATGGTTCATTCTAATCCGCTATGTCTGCCGGTACAAGTACCCTTTTTTCTTAAAGAGCGACTCAGCGACCCACGTTCAAGTGCAATCTCCCTGGCCAAGTATACCTTTGCCAGACTCTGATAGGGAACATCCTTTTTATTCGCTAATGTTTTCAGTTCCGCCAGCATGTCCGAGGGAACCCGGATGGAAATTGATTTCAGAGATGGCTTCAGGTCCGGAAATGAAGCGCTCTTGATACTACTGGAATCAAAGTAATCTAATGGTGAGTGAGTTGCCCAGAACTTACGCTCCTCATCCTCGCTCTTAAATTCCGGTATGCGGTTATTCCTTCTCTTCATAAAATTTCCTCTATTTCAGGTTGTTCTTGACGTTGTCCTTACTTATTCTATTATTGAGGTCTATAGTCTTACTGTTTCTATCACAAATCATATTTTTAATTGACCATCTCCCCTGATTCTTATAACATTCTAACTTATAGATTGTCCATACGTGGAGACAAGAATATGGCCGTCTCTGTTTTCAAGCCCCTTATAGTTAGCCCTCAAGCAGTTTGTTGAAAAAGCAACTGTTTGTAAGGCTGATCAAAAATGTCTGCATGCAAGGCGCCCGAAATCCTAAGGAGTATAAAACCTTGGGCCGCTCCTGCGGTAAATTCTATCGTAAGAACGACCAAACGTTTTATCGAGGGGAACGACGCAGATGGGCGTTTTTCAGCAGCCTGATAGGAGGATATATCATGCGAAGAGTAGTCATAGGGATGCCGTTATTGCTGTGCATGCTGTGGCTCACCACGGCAGTCGCGGGAGCCTCCGGAGAAGTCCCGTCTTCCAATGAGTCTGAAAATATTACCCTGACCTTTGAAAAGGAGGTGCAGATCTCACCCGACGGTTATTATTTGACCGGCGGGTTCTGCCGGATTAACCATGTGCCCCAAACCGACCTTTTCGCCCTGACCTTCGGGGCAGTAATCGGTGATACCCAGACAACTACCGGCATGGAAGGGGGCACAAATTATTATTATAAGGAATACACCCTTGATCTCGACTACAACGGCAACACCGATTATGTCCATCATGGCGGTGGGGATTCGGCATCAATCATGGTGGAGGGTTACTACTATTTCCTTACCGGTGGGCCCGATGGATGGGTTTTGAAGAAGATTGATCCTGTTACCTGGCAGGATATCAAAGAAGTCAAAATCACAATCCCATTGGATTCTGAAGGTCAGGGGCATTACGGGCTGGGGGATCAAATGCTCGCTTATGCCAACGGTTATCTTGACGCGAGCGCGCTGCATGTCCAGGAAACGGAACCTACGGACGGGAGCCATCATCACCTGTTTACGCTTGATCTGGAACCCGTAGATGAATTTCTCCTTCACGACACAAGCCACATCGACGGCTCCAGCATGATATTCGCCAATGGCGCATATCAGTTCGTCACCGCTGACCAGCTTTTTGGCCAGCTTATCGTCATGCAGTATGATTCCAACTGGTATTATCTCGGATACAAGCCGCTCATTACAAACGGGCTCTGGTCGCAGGGGCTTTTATGGGATGAGGAATTGCAAAAATACTTTGTGGCCTATGTTTTCAGAGAAAGTGCAGCACTCTGCGCATGCAACAACATCCACCTTGCTATTTTTGACAGGGATTGGAACCTGGTGGACGATATTGCGGTTACCGAATTTGCCAAGGATTCATTGACTTCAGGAGGACGTCCCTGGGTTATCAGGCACAATGACAAATTTTATGTTTCCTATGATGTTGATACTTCCACTCCCACGTGTGAGTCGAATCATGACTGGAAAGGCTATGTGAAGGTGTACGGGTTATCTTATTCTATCGGATGCAGTACCTGGAGCGATGTCATATCAGAGTATAATAAATACGTGAGCAGCCTGGCAACATGGACTGATGTGATTACCTGTTATACGTCGTATACTTCTCATTAATAAAGAGAGCTTTTTAGTTTGTAAAAATAGGGACATCTGTTATTGCTCAGTGATTAGGTAACTCAATCCCTTTCTTTTTATTCCGCAACTTTAAGGGGACAGCTGTCCCTATTATGACTTCAATCGGACTAGCTTTTATGGGCTTTCGGTCACAAAAAGCTCGTGGGTACTTTCCCAAAATCCGAATCCAAACTCATTAAAAACGGTATCTCGTCCGAGCAATCCACAGAAAAGAGGATGATATGCTAGCGTTGGCAACAACTGTATAGGACATTGAATATTCCTTCCAAAAACTTCTATAGTAGTATTATATTGATAAGCATCTACTTCACCGCCACCAGTACCAGTTTTAACTCTTTGCCCCTCATCCCATGATCTTAACCCAAGCAATGGATATAGGTCTGCTCTTAAAGTTGTTACACTTGCACCTGTATCAAAGAGTAAAGACAAAGAAACACGACTATTACTCGGTGTTATCAGGGTGACATCAACCAACGGCAACCACACGGAAGTTCCGTTCTGAGATTTACCTTCATAAAATTTCACAGTACGCTCAAAGTTCTTAGAGGGCATATGTAAATGTCCATACGACTGGCTCTATGGGAATAAAAGTAATTAGTGGCCTGCCATATTCTGCAATTTGATTCATAAGGTCGGGTAAATTAGATGCGGCCGCCACGATTCTTTCGTTATAGACCGCTACCCATTTCCCACTATATTCTCGACGAATAGTATGAAGATTTTTGCTTAACCAGTCCATGTTATCGCCTTGGTCTGGAAGATGTCTACTTGTACGAATAATACTTGCTTGTTCGGGGGGAACGAAGTCTTCAGCTCCAATTTGCCAATACCTTATCATTAAGTGACCTTCTTCTGTTACGTAAGACTCAATTCCTAATCTGTCAAGAGCAGAAAGAAGTTCAGTGGGTGATTGGGCCTCAATAGATATTGATTCAATTACACTTTTTAAATCACCGATTTCTTCAAAAGTCGTTGCTGGAAATTTCATTGTTTAACCTCCGCTTTTTCAGTAATTAACCTACCTATATTCTGTGCGTGAGTTAAACCAATCGTAATTGTGGCCCTCAGGCGTGTTCTGACTTTCGTGATATTTCCTTCATGCCCAGGAGGACCAGGGATAGTCTCATAAAATTGCATTACAATTTCATTCCCTGTGTGGGCAACTTGTGCAAAATCGGAAAAAAATGAAATCGCATCCGGTGGCTGCTCAAAAAACCGTTCAACTGGAACACCTTTTATTTCATTCATGCTTTCCTCCTCTTGCTATTCTTATAGCCGATAAACTGAAATTCTATACTATTCTCTTATGTCTGTTAGGTGCATTATACCAGACTTTTATATTTTTGTGAAAAAAGGCATCCCATGGGGTCGGGTTTGGTTTATTAAATCGTTTTTGTTTCTGTCAAATCAGTCCCTTCTCTCTTTGTACTCATTGGGACAGCTACCTATTTTTAAGTCCTCCCTCACAAGCTCACCATCTCTACCTTCATGCTCTCTGTATCGAGCAGCGCTGCGGTGCAAGAGTCGGTGAGCCAGCCGCCTGCTTCTCCGGGGTTGATGATCAGCGGTTTGCCTTCCCTGATATCCACTTTGTGGATGTGGCCGTAGATAATCACATCCACATCCGGCGAGGCTATCATTTCGTCAAGACAGGCGGGTTCGTGCATGAGGACAATTTTTCTTCCGTTGTGTACTATTCGTCGTGGTCCGGGACTGATTTCGCCGAATTCACGATAGAGGTGGAAAAGCCCCAGTTTTTCTCCGTCATTATTTCCGAACACTGCGATGAACTTGCAGGTGAGTTTCTTGAAATCCCAGGCAGTAAAGGGTGAGATCAGATCACCGGCATGAACAACCAATCCTGCCTCTCTGTCATTGAACAGTTCCACTGCCCTCTGAATCGCCTTCCGGTTATCGTGGGTATCAGCGATGATACCAATGAGGTGCTGGTTCGTCATTTTTCCCTTAATTTAGGTTATAGGGATACTCTTGTCAAATCAATTTCTCGAGGTCTCTGAAAAACAGGATTCCTCGTTGCTCAGCAATCTGCCTTGGGTGGAACAATTCTAAATGGGCAGACACAGGGGTCTGCCCCTACGGTGCAAATTCGTTAGGGCGTGATGAATCACGCCCCTACAAGTTACCTCTATGACCTGCCTACAAGTCTGTGATATACAGTAGAACTATGAGTATGAGCGTCACTGTCCTCGGTTCCGGCACCTGTGTCCCGTCAACCAGGAGGTCATCCCCTGCCCTTTTAGTAAGCAGCGAGGGTAAACTCCTGCTCCTGGACATCGGGTCTGGCACATTGCGGAGACTGGCTGAAACTAAGACTTCTATTCATGATATTGACCTCATATTCCTGAGTCACTTTCACCCCGACCACTGTGCTGATTTAGTCCCCTTTCTCTTTGCTACCAAATACGCCTTCAGTCAAGCAAGGAACAAGGAACTCCACCTTGCAGGTGGACCGGGCTTGCGCGATCTCCTCAATGGATTGCAGAAGGCATTTGGCAGGTGGATTGCACCGGAGGGTTACCCCTTTTATCTCCACGAAGCAAAAGGAACGATCCCTTTTGGAAACTTCAGTCTCAAAACTCTGCCTCTTACTCATAGTGATAACAGTATTGGCATTCGTATCGAATCCCCTGATGGCAAAGCAGTTGTATACTCCGGTGATACTGACTACTGTAAAAACATCGTTCATCTCGGGAACAACGCTGATCTCCTTATCCTTGAGTGCTCCCTGCCGGAAGAGATGAAGGTGGAAGGTCACCTCACCCCTTCTCTTGCCGGAAGGATTGCACGGGAATCCCGCTGCAAAAGGCTCCTCTTAACTCACTTTTACCCCCCCTGCGATGAACACGATCTCATACCGGATGTAGAAAAAGAATTTGCCGGAGAGATTATTCCGGCAGAAGATTTGATGGAAATAAGAGTTTGCTGAAAAAAGCAACTTTTGTAAGGCTGATCAAAAATGTCCAGATGTAAGGCGCCCGAAATCCTGAGGAGTATAAAACCTTGGGCCGCTCCTGCGGTAAAGTTTTTTATCCGAAGACGGACCAAACGTTTTTTGTACCTCTGCAACGACGAAGGACGAGGGGAACGCTGCAGATGAACGTTTTTCAGCAGCCTGATGGAGGTTTAACCAATGCGCATCATGATAACAGGCGGAAGCGGTTTCTTAGGCTGGAACCTCTGCCTGGGATTAAGGAAACGGCATGAGGTCTTCGGGAGTTATATCCGTCACCCCTTTGCCCTTGATAACTGTTCCTCCTTCAAACTTGACCTCACCTCTCAGGGAGAAATCCGAAGCTGCATCGAGCAGATCAAACCCGATGTAATCATCCATACTGCAGCAATCACGAACCCCGATCAATGTGAAAAGAACCGGCCACTGGCAAAAAAGGTAAACGGCGATGCAACCAGAATACTGGCCCAAATCTGCCAGGACCATGCAATTCGATTGATCTACACCTCAACTGATTTAGTGTTCAATGGTAACAATGGTTTATACACTGAAGAGGATAAAACTGACCCGTTGAACTTTTATGGGGAGACCAAGTTAGCGGGAGAGCTTGCCATTAAAGAACTTTTGGCCAACTTTGTGGTTGTCCGGGTTACACTTATGTACGGCTGGGGCAACGGCATGAATGGCTGCTTTACCGACTGGATGCTCAGCGCCCTTGAGAAGAAAGATAAATTACATCTCTTCACCGACCAATATAGAACTCCTACGTTAGTGAATGATACCGTGACCGGCATTATCAAGGTTATTGAAGAGCCACATGTAGCAGGCGTTTTTCATCTTGCTGGACCGGAAAGGGTGAACCGGGTGGAATTCGGCAGAGTGTTTGTTGATACCTTTGGCTTCTCCCGGGATTTGATACAGGCGGTGAAACAGGATGAGATACCTGCCCTTGTTCCCAGACCGAAGGATTCTTCGCTCTCCATCCGGAAATTCCAGGAACGCTATCACTTCACGCCGAAAGGAATTAAGGAAGGCATAAAAACCATGTTTGAATTGCGGAACCAATCGTAGTGCGGATTGCGGAATGGAAAAGACAGGGATTAGGGATTGGGGGTTAGGGGATTGGGATTGGCTGATAGCTGAAAGCTGATAGCTGAAAGCCCTTTCAGCAAAGGAACTATGAAAACCTGCTTTTTTTGCAAGAAAGAAATAGACATTGAAGACAAAGTAGGAAGGGCAGATGTTTGCCCTTTCTGTCGCAGCGACCTGCACTGCTGCTTTAACTGCAGGTTCTACGATGATAAATCTTATAACCAGTGCAGAGAACCCCAGGCAGAGAGGGTTGCCGAGAAGGATAAATCAAATTTCTGTGAATACTTCTCGTTCCGGGATTCTTCTTCTGTTTTGCCTCAGGAAGATGCTCGAAAGAAAGCGAAAGACCAGTTAGATGCCTTATTCAAAAAATGAACCCTTGACCACTTGAACCCTGGAACCCTCGAACCCTTTCTTTACTTCGGCGGGATCCCTGCATTCCTTTGTTCTTCCCAGGTCTCTTCCGGAGGTTTTGCCATATAACTGCTCAGCCGAGCAAAAAGATCCGGCTTCTCTTTTTTTACCACGGGCATAATCCTGGCCATTGCTTCATTCACATTTTTAGCAGCACCCGCATCATCCCGTGCAGCAGGAACCGGATCCTGGAATAGAGAAAAGAGGTAGTTTATCTCCTCGCTCTCCAGTGATTCAAAGACGTCAGCCCGGGGGGTACGATGAGTCTCATAGAAATTCTTTTTCCACCAGTCAAGATAACCGGCAATCCCATTTTTATCATAGGCATGGTTAATCAAAGCCACGGTCACTGCATTCGCTGCCTTCCAGCCGCAGAGGAGTGCATGATGGTTCGATATCTGGGCAAAGGCACAGGCATCACCGATGAGCAGGCAGTTCTGGGAAAATGGTTCCTCGATGGGCGAGAGCAGGCTCATGACGAGGGCTTGCTTATTCATAATCTCTGCCTTTTTAAACCACGGAGAAAAAGTGCCCTGTTTCATTATCTCGCGAAGCCTTTTTTCATAATCAATATCCCGGTGATATCCTCCGACAGTGACCAGGTATTCTTCCTGCCGTGCCCGAGGACAGATGCAGAAGAGAGGAGGAACGCCCTTGCCTCCAGCGATATGGATGTGAGCATCCTTATGGGCGGGCTCTACCTTCTTCATCCTCCAGGCCATGGCAGACAGCGTCCCGTAGAACTTCCGTTCTTTGTTCAGACCAAACACTCTGGCCAGGCGGGAGTGGATACCATCAGCACCGATCACAAACACTCCCCAGAGGTCGTGATCATTGCTGCTGATTTGCACACCTTCATCCATCTTCTCTGCTTTCGTCACATTTACCCCAGGATATACCTCAACATGGTTCTCAATCGCCTCCTCCAGGAGGCCATTCAGCAATGATTCCTTATCAAAGGAGATATGCTGGGAAAGGGTTTTCCCTGTTTCATCTTTGAGAGAAAACCCTACCTCCATGTGATGGCCATCAGGAGAATAGTTGATGAAACGATGGAGATCCTTCAAGGGTCCATCGTACTTCACTGAAAAGCCGTGTGACGGGAAACAGAACCGGCTGTCCCGATAATTGACCTTTACGTACTCTCCATGAGACCACCGGTGGGCAAAAAGACCCTCCGCACAGGGCCTCATAATTTTGGGCAGGGACTTTTTTCTCTCCACCAGAGCTACCCTGAGTCCGTTTTCTGCCGCTACTTTGGCAGCCATCAAACCTGCTGGACCTGCACCAACCACAACGAGATCGTACTTTTTCATCGCCAACCTCCCCTGTGAATCCGTTTCGAGTTTCAGGTTCCGAGTTTCGAGTTAAGACATTCTGCAATCCGCATTCCGCAATCTACAATTTTTAAATCACTTCAACCCTTTACAAACCCGAAACTAAATAATACGGTTATAGGTAATGGAACTAATGTAGCACATCTCAAAAAAGGTGGAAAGGTTAGAATTAGTAAATAGTTTTCATTCCCTGTGTACAAACATTTGACATCACATAAGCGGGTTTGCTAAACTCTCCTGCACATTCAGCCTAAAGGAGACCGTGATGAAAAAGAACCGTTGGAAATGTATTTTGATCATAGCCTCTTTTTTCATCTCTCTTCATGGACCGATGCTCAACGCTGATGATTCGGCCCGTGACATAAAGAAGGGCATCATTGCCCATACTATTGTGGGAGGAATCAGAACCTTTCCCCTCTTCCCTGCCGGCGGTGCAACACCATACTGGCAAAACCCGAATTCTCCCTACTATCAGCCATACTATCCCTATTATCCTTCCTATAACCCATACGGCGGTCCCCCCAATTACCCTGGCAGCTCTAACACCTCCCCCTATCCTACAGAGGTAAAACCGGCCGGAAGACTGTTTATTCAAATTGAGCCGCTCGATGCTGCAGTAATGGTGGACGGATATACCCTGAAACAGAAGGATGACCTCACCTATGAAGCCGGGTTATTTACGGGCATCCACCATGTAGAAGCACAAAAGGATGGATTTAAAAGCTATAAAGCGGACATTGACATCCAGCCTGGCATGGGAACCCTGATAACCATTGTGTTAGAGAAGTTACAGAAATGAAAGGAGTAACAGACATGAAAAGATTCGTTTCAATCTTTGCATTAATTTCATTGTCGTTAATGGTCTTTACAGGTTGCACTGCTATAGAGCAAATGACGGCCCCTCAAGCAAAAGTTGTGGGTGGAGGAGGACCGGACATGGCTGGGGCCCAGGCTGAGGCATATAACGGTCCCAAGGCGAGGATAGCGGTATCGCGCTTTACCGACAAGACCGGCAAGGGATGGTGGACGGGCCAGATCGGAGATGGTATGGCTGATATGCTTACAACAGCCCTCTTCAATACCAATCGCTATATTGTCCTGGAACGTCAGCAATTAAGTGATGTGTTAGCCGAACAGGACCTCGCAGCAGCCGGCAGGGTAAAAAAAGAGACGGCCGCACCCATAGGACAGGTTGAAGGTGCAGAGCTCCTGATAACCGGCGCAGTAACCGGTTACGAACCAGGCGCTTCTGGACTTGGCGGAGGCATCGGTGGCTTTGGTGGGGGGGGCGGCGGTGGCATCCTTGCCGGATTTAAAAAGTCTTACCTGGCGATCGATGTCCGGGTAATTGATACCAAGACGTCACGTATCCTTGCCGCTACAACCGTCGAAGGCTCTGCGACCGATATTGGAGGTGCGATTGGGGGATTTGGAGGACCCATTGCTGCCGGCCTCGGAGGATGGTCCAAGACACCGTTGGAAAAGGCATTACGGGTATGTATCCAGGAATCTGTAAACTTTATTGCAACGAAAACCCCGGCTCAGTATTACCACTACTCAGAGACAGGTCAACCGGTAAAGGTAAGTACGCCTCCGGCACAGGCAGGAACACCTGCTTCTTCCGGTGCGAAAGGGATCTCTGTGTATGTGACCAGCTCTTCGGTTAATATCCGTTCAGGGGCAGGCACTGAATATGGTGTCGTAACTTCGGTCACGAAGGGCGCCAAGCTGACCATGATTGAAGAATCAGGCTCCTGGTATAAAGTCAGAACTACTGATGGCAAAGAAGGGTGGGTAAGGAACGATCTGGTTTCGCTGTCGCCTCCTGCTCAATGATAGTAGTTTGGATGAACATGTAGGGGCGAGCCGCCGGTTCGCCCGTACTTGAGGAATTAGAGTTTTGCCGCTTACAACCTCATATCCTTGTCTATCATCGGTCTGAAGGGCTTTGGGGTTCTGGATTGATGAAGAGGCTAAGGAGGGCCTTGACTTTCTTGTGTCACCTTTTTCCGAGATGAATCTTTACGATTCTAATATTCATCCCATCCCTCCAGGTCTATTAACTCAAATTCTTTGGCAATGACAAGGCTTTCCTGTTTGGTGGCTTTATAACCTTCTTCCAACAGTTCTTGAAGTTTTTCTTTCTGAATCTTCTCAATCCTTAGCTTGAAGGCCTCTGTGATCCTTAAAAAACCGATGCTGCAAGATTTAACTCTTCAGTATTATTTTAAGTAAGAATTCATCCGGGGTTACTATTTCTATACCTTTAAAGCTTTTTAAGTTGAGTAAATGTTTATCCCCGGAAATGATAAACTCAACCTTTGCAGATGCTGCGCATTCGAGAATCTTATTGTCCTCTGGGTCATCATCTACAAGGCTTATTTCTTCTAATACATTTACCAAGGATGAGGTATCGAATACCGTCTCAATGATTTCCGCCTGTAATTCTTCTGAAAAACTGAGCTTTGGGTAACCCAATACTCTCCTGAGTTCTGCAAGCATCTCAATGCTAATGAAATTTAGAATTTCACCTTTGGTTACAAGAGCTAAAATTTCTCTCGGTTTGCCATACCAACCAAATGCAGACACAATAACGTTGATATCAATGACTACTTTTGTTTTCTTGCCCACTCTATGGCTTCCTGAACAACTTTCGGAGAAAGCTTCCTTTTTTTTACAATTCCTCTTGTCTTTGCAGCTACCTCTTCAAATTCCGGTTTTTTAAATAACCTCTTTAAGAACAGGATGTCGATGAGCTTTTTTAAATCAGTTGGGGGGAGCTGCTCTAAAGCGCTCAAAAGTTGAAAGCTATCAATTTCTAAGACCGCCCTTTTCAAATGTCTCACCTCCTCATTGTTCGCCAAGATTCATGGATATCATACCATTATTGAATGAAAATTATAACCTCATATCCTTATCAATCATCCGCCTAAACGGCTTGGGTTCGTGGTTGATGAACTCATTGTACTGCTCTACAAATTCAAGGTAGGCATCAACATCCACCTTGCCGTCTTTTACAAACGGATTGTGCCTGTTTGCTCGAACTGTCTCCATATCTTTTCTGAAGGAGTCTGATTCGGCAAGCTCACGAAGTTCTCTTTTTGCCTTTTCAGAAAGCATTATTTCCCCATCCTTATCTTCTTATATACGTCCATCATATCAAAAATCTTGGCGTATTCTTCAATCTCTGACCAATCAAGATTTCCTCCCAGGATAGACAAGAGAGCCTTAATATCTTCAATGTCCGTTTGCTCTCTCAAGGGATTGTTCTTTATTGCCTGAAACTTAAGCCCGATGAGATCTTCCGGTTTGAGCACCTTGATCTTCAGAGATCCTTCCAGAATATCCATCTCTATTGTCCGCTTCAGCATCTCAAGACTCGCCTCCCTGAAAGCATGGAGAAAATCCACTTCTCCATATATCTTTAATGGAGACACATATTGAGAGACATTTTCACTCTTGAATTTACACTCATAGCCGAGTTCCTGCATAACACGATCTATCTTTGACAGATCATCACGGTCAACTAAGAAATCAATATCGACAGTTGACCTGCCCACACCCCATAGACCAAAAGCCAGTCCGCCCATAAGGGCATAGCGGACTTCGTTTTCTTTAAACTTTTCTATTAAGATTGAGAGTATTGATCTAAAGTTCATTTCTTTTTACCTCTTCCCCTTGAGCACCTTCATCAGTTTTTCATACGACAATGTGTTCAAGAGGTCTTCCTTTTCCAGCCACCCTCTTCTCCCCACAGCCAGCCCGAGGCCTATGTACTCCATCTGGTCAAGGATGTGGGTATCAGTGCCAATGCCGAGCTTGATACCTCGCTCCTTCGCTGCCTTTACATAGACATCGTTTAAATCGAGCCTCTTGGGATAGGCATTGATCTCAATGGCGGTGCCGGTATTTTTTGCCTCCTCCAGCACTTTTTCCATATTCACTGCATAGGGCTCCCGCTCCCCAAAGAGCCTACCGGTAGGATGAGCAATCATATTCACCAGGGGGTGCTGCATGGCGGTAACAATTCTCCTCGTGATGGTTTTTTCATCCTGCTTGAAACCTGTATGGATGGCAGCAATAACGAGATCCAGTTCGGCGAGGATGTCGTCAGGATAGTCGAGCTTCCCGTCATTCCCGATGTCTACCTCTGTGCCGCAGAGAAGTTTCACGCTATGACCTTTCTCGTTGAACTCACGGATCTCCTTGATCTTTTTCTTTAAATCCTCTATTGAAACTCCTCCGGC
>JAPLJA010000105.1 GCA_026388815.1 Pseudomonadota bacterium | reverse complement strand
GGCATTTGCAGCAACAGGGGTCCTCGAATCCTGTGCCCTGATTGCATCCGGCACACCGGGAATCCCCCTTGATCTCTCAGAGCAGGTGCTGGTCTCCTGCATGGGGATTACCGGCTGCAGCGGCGGTTACCTGAATGACCCTGTAACCTTTTTTGAAACTGAAGGCATTCCCAAGGAAAGCTGTTATCCATATTTGGCAACCGACTATAGCTGCTCCGCCTGTGCAGCCTGGCAGGAGAATACGTTTAAAGTGGAAGGCTGGGACTGGGTATCATACGATACTGCTGCCGATCTCTCTGCCATCAAATCTGCACTCTACTATCAGGGACCCCTTATAGCGGCATTTCTGGTGTTTGAGGATTTTTACTATTATAGTTCGGGCGTATACAGCCACGTGTGGGGTGATTACCTGGGCAGTCATGCGGTGGTGATTATCGGATGGGATGACCGAACCCAAGCCCTCATTGTCAAGAACAGCTGGGCAACGGACTGGGGCGAGGCCGGCTTTTTCAGGATCGCCTACAGCGAGCTTTCCGGCGACACAAATTTCGGTTCAGAGACCGTTGCCTACGGGAGCGTAGTGGTCCCCGACGAGTGTATGCTCACCTCCCTTGCACCGTCGATCCAGTATGTCGAGCGTTCAGGCGGTCCTGGGAGTGTCCAGGTAAAGGCGCCTCCTTCTTGTCCGTGGACCGCACAGAGCAATGACTCCTGGATTACCCTGACAGGCGGCGAAAGCGGCACGGGCAACGGCGTGGTGGAGTATTCTGCAACGCCACTCTCCGGCAACGATACCCGCACCGGCACCCTTACGATCGGCGGAGAAGTGCTTACCCTGATCCAAGGGAAGTGGGCCACCCAGACCGCAGATGCAGCGGGTGATAACGGCACGAACACATCGCTTGCCGTTGACGGGTCGGGTCATGTCCATATCAGTTACTATGACATTACAAACCGGGCACTCAAATATGCCACGAATGCCTCGGGCGCATGGGCAGCTGAAACGGTGGATGCAGAGGCGGACCCGGGGAATTATGCTACCTCTATTGCTGTTGATAAAAACGGCTATGCCCATATCAGCTACTACGGCGGCCAGGACCTGATGTATGCAACCAACCGTTCCGGCTCATGGGAGAAAAGTATTGTTGATTTCCCGGGCGACGTCGGCATGTTCTCTTCCATCGCCCTTGATGCTAATGGTTATGCCTATATCAGCTATTACGAGATGCCCAATACCGGCGGAGGGAGGCTGAAATTTGCAACGAATGCAACCGGGACGTGGAGAGCAGAAGTTGTGGATGCAGGATACGATGTGGGCATGTACAGCTCCCTTGCCTTGGACAGCAGCGGCAAGGCCCATATCAGCTACTACGATTACATCTACGGGGATCTCAAGTATGCCACCAATGCCGGGGGCACCTGGTCAACCCAGGTCATTGACTCATCAAGCAATGCCGGAGCCTATTCCTCTCTCGCTCTCGATACCGGGGACAATGTCCACATCAGCTACCAAACCGCCGGTGCCTCGGAGTTCAGCGGCGCCCTGAAATATGCCTCGAACGCGAGCGGGACCTGGGTCACGGAGACTGTGGACGAAGAGGGATTGGTGGGCATGTACAGCTCCCTTGCCTTGGACAGCAGCGGCAAGGCCTACATCAGCTACTACTCTGCTCCGACCCGTGATCTCAAGTACGCTGACAACGCCTCAGGTTCATGGAAAACAGAAAAGGTAGACTTTAAAATCGATGCAGGCAGGTATACCTCCATAGCCGTTGACTCTGAGGATCATATCCATATCAGCTACTTTGATGCAACAGATAATGTCCTCAAATATGCTACGGATAAAGACAATACCACCTCCATCTATTCTCTCACGGTAAAGATGGTGGGCAGTGGTGATGGTGCGGTGCTCAGCATACCGGAAGGGATTGCCTGTTCCGGTGACTGCAAGGGAGCGTTTGAGAAAAGCACCCGCGTAACCCTGATTGCAGTCCCCAGCCGCGGCGTCTTCACCGGCTGGAGCGGCACTGAGTGCTCAGGGAGAGGTCCGTGCACAGTAACGCTGGATGAGAACAAGCTGGTCACTGCAACATTTACCAGCTTGAGGAGGTGAAACCAGTAACCCTGTCTGTTCTTAGCATATACAAGAGGGGTAATCTCCTGACTGGTTGTTGATAAACACCTTTTACGTCATTGCGAGAGACAAAGTCTCGCGAGGGATTGGGGGTCAGGCCTTGCTTCTTGCATTTTTAATAATTGCCCGCAACGGCAGGATAACAGAGTGCTTGAGGCTGACACCCAAATCCGTCTCTGGCGGACTTCTCAAGCACTCAACCGTTAGGCGGCATTGTGGCTGCGGAAATAGATCGAGGAAAGATGAAACTAACCAACCAGGGCAGAACGGGGTTCGGATAAGACACGGGCGAGGCTATTTCTCGATGTACCCAACATCAACAGTGAACGGATAAGCAAATCAAGTGAAACGGAAGGATCACCAGCCTCCATCTTCGCCACCCTCGATTGACTCGACTTCAGCATCCGAGCGAGTTGTTCTTGAGTGATGTTCTTTTCTCGACGGCACCGCTGAAGATTCTTACTCAATGCAATTTTCAATTCGATATAGGCTGATTCTTCGGGCGAAAGCTGCAGAAACTCCGCGGCAGAACCGATCTTCCACCCTTTCGCTTCAAGCCGCTTTCTTTTAATATCCTTCATGGACGTTCGACAGTCTTACTTTTGATTTTTAAAGATATGCCCACAAAGGGCAGAGTATCGAACTGATGCGGGCTTAAACTGAGATTTCGCGGGCGGCCTTTGTGCGGTGAGCCTTGGTGACCACCCCGGTCCTTATGCACCGGGTACAGACATAAATCCTTTTGACAGTCCCTTCCCGTATTGCTTTAACTCTCTGGAGATTGGGCCTCCATACCTTTTTGGTCCGGTTGTTGGCGTGGCTGACATTGTAGCCCACCTGTCGTCCTTTTCCACAAATCGCGCAGACTCGAGCCATCTAACAATAACCTCCTCAGATGAATTTGGTCATATTTATTACCACAACTACATCATTTTTACAATAAGTTTTCATGAAATAAAAAAATAAAATGTTTGACTACATCAAATGAGATTGAACAGCAAGAAGGTTAAGAAAGAAGTGAAACGGGAGAAGCAAGGTGAGAATTTTCTCACATAGTTACTTGCTTCTCACATCTCACTCTAAAAATACCATCACAGATTCTTGTAAATTGGCTCTAGTCCAAAGCGCTCTACCATGTGGTAGAGATGTTCCTCGCTCTTTGCCTCTTTCCTCAAGAGCTCTATTGCATTATAGAGTGTCTTGATGACTTTTTCTTCACTCCCTATCTTGAAGACCTCTTTTGCAATGTGGTGCCATCTGCCGAAATGACCGCCCACCATGACCCGGTAGCCTTGCTGGGCAATAGTCATTGCACCGGTAGGGCACTCGATTGCACAAGCACCGCACTGCTTGCAATGCTTCTGGATGATGACCGGGCCACCTTCTTCCATGACCACAGCCTCATCAATGCATACCTCAACGCATTTGCCACATTTCGTGCACTTATCCGGGTGGCTAAAAGCGGGGAGAGCAATCCCGTGGATACCGAAATCTTTGACCTCAGCAGCGGTGCAGTTATTGGGGCAGGAAGAGATGGATACGGTAAACAGGGTATGGGGCATGAAGGGAACGTCAAACTTGTCGGCGATCATCTCCGTCACCTTCCAGTCCTCCAGTTTCTGCTTCAACTTTTTCCCCAGCTCAACCGCATTGATCACCATGCGGGTGCAGCCAATGAACCGGGAGTGACACAGCTCAAACTGGTAGAGGAGCGGACCTTGGTTAAGTGCTGTCTGGGGATCAATGGAGTCATCCGAGATCCCTTTCTCTCGGATCTCCTTGAGTCTCTTCATGAGGTTCGGTCCGAAAAGATCAAAATAATCATTCCGGGTCTGAATGACCTCTGACATGGATACCTTAGCCAGCTTATTTTTGCGGGCCAGTTTCTCGGCATACAGGATAGTCATATTCTTCATAATCTCAGGAACCGGTATACTATCCACTACTTCTTTTGCGTCTTTTTCCCATTCCATAAAAAATTTCCTCCTTACAATATTTCTGTGTGCTTCAGACACACGTACCTTATACCCTTTTATACCATACCCCCATAGGGTATGTCAAAGTTTCGGTCTGAAGTCTGTTTTTTTTCGATTAACCGGAGCGTTTAGGCTGACTGGGCATGTCGTTGCTGAAGTCCATCTGCGCCATCATACCTATGAAATCTTTCTTTATTTCTTTCGCCTCCTGGATGATCTCTTCCTTCCTCAAGATCTCAGCGCTCCCGCTTCCCCTTACGAAGGAGCAGTAGATGCTGAGATAATCTTCGATAAGGTTCATGATCTGTGGGGCAAACTCAATGGGAATATTCCCGAATATCTTCCCGCTGGAAGAGAAGGATTCAAACTGTTTCATGACGGGGAATATTTTATAAATTTCTTCAGGGGTCTTGAGGACCATTCCGGGCAGGTTCTTATACTTCTCTTTCAGATTTTTCAGCGGGGCATCATAGACCTTCCGGTATTCCGGGCCCTTCGACAGCGGGATCAGGTCAGTGATAACGTGGACATACTTTTCCTTGTGCACATCCACATCACAGGCATAGATGGGAAGGGGAAGAGCCTCAGCAGGCATGAGGAGGTTCACAAAGGAATTGCTGAGATCCAGTTTTTCCCTATCTCTGAGGTTTCTGATTTCTACCTTAAACAATCTTGTAACCATCAGGCTCTCAAACGGGACCTTTGTCTTCTCGCCGGGAATGTACCGTTTTGAACCACCGGTATTACTCCGGGTGAAACTCTTAAATTCAGTCTCTTTGAATTCCCCAAAGACTACCTGGAGCCTCTCAAAAATCATCTGCCCGATATCGAATGTGTTCATATCAAGGTTCATACTTTCTCCCTTCGTATTTTCCAAATAGATTCACTTCATATCAGCAAATTCTTCGCCAAGCGGGGGGAATACCGTTATCGCACTGTATGGACACTCCAGTTCACAGGTATGGCACTCAATGCACTGGTCTGGATGTGCTACCTGTGCCTGCTTTTTTCTTCCTGCCGTGACAATCTCCAGGACACCCATCGGGCATTTTTCCGCACAGATCCCATCCCCTACGCACGCATTCAAATCAATCCTTACCTCACCCATGTTTTACCCCCTTTATATCAAGTTAAAAAAGTAACGTGAGACTCTTCCCTGCCAGTTCTTTGCCCATTAATGCGGCCATAGGAGGTCCTCCCGGGTCTTTGCGTTTTAATATGTCCCTGATCTTTGCCTTTTTCTTGTTCACCTATTCCCTGTGTGCCGGATCTTTTATCGGTTCAGCCATTGTTATTACTCTCGTCCTATCCCATGATCAGATGTTATAGGAAGGATTTTTTATCCCCGCATCTGTATCCACCTCAAAAGTGATAGATGCTACGTAGGCAAAAATCCAGCACTTGTCTTCATACTCCTTGGGTGCAGGGTAGCCCCAGTGCACTTTCAGATGCCAGACGGCAGGACGGGTGATCTCAAAACTTCCTGTACCATCCTCATTCAAAGGAACCGCATCATAAACATAGTCATCAAAACCCGGGGAATGACCCTGATCCTGGGCATAAAAAGAACCACCTGGTTCAGTCAATGGCTTCCCATTCTTTAAGACGGTAAAATGAACGGTATCCCCCAGCCTGTATTCCATGGGATTTTTGTCCAGCATAATTTCCATCTCCTGCCCAATTGGCTTCAGTGCTTCTCCATTTGGTTTCTCTACCGTAAAGATAGCCTTGGTCCATTCCCAGTATTTCAGAGAGATGAGCATCTTATCAACTTTGCTTTGATCCAGGGTATCAAGCGACTGAACATAGTGGTGCCAATGGCCTACCTTGTCCCGGAAGATGGAGTAGTAACCGGTAGGAACATAGGAGGCTAAGCGGTACGTACCTTCCTTCTCGCATAAGTAGGGAAAAGAGGGGGAGGATCCCACCTCCTGTCCGAATTCCTTATGGATAATGTTTCCGTCAGGTTCATAAATCTGGAACTCTTTTGTCCACTGTACCCCAAGCAGGTGGATAGGATCATGAATTGGCAAGTGGTGCCCCCAGCCAAAGAATATGTTCGTTGTTCTCCCCGGCAGGATGTTATAGCCAATCGAAGATTGGATCCATAGTGTATGACCAATCAGAACGGGAAAGAATAGGAACGAATAATCCCAGAAGGAAAAATCTGACTTTTTCAGAAACAGTAAACCTGCAAGCACAATCCCCACGAGAACCATTTTCTTATACTTCATACCTACTCCTTCTCTTCTTCCAGATGTGTTCACACCCTTCTCTTCTTGAACCGCCTTCTTCTATGACTGCAAGACCCTTACCTATTAGAACGTCAGTTTTATTCCCCTCCAGGCTAATTCCTTTCCCAGGATGGCTGTTGAGACAGCACCTCCAGGATCTCTCCGCCGATATATGTCCCTGATCTTCTGCTTCCTTGCCTTCACCTGCTCTTTGTATTGCGGATTTGTCACTGGTTCTGCCTTGGATACAATTTCATCAAGCCAGTACTTGATATAGGTAACAAGGCAATCGAGCGCTCTCTTCATTGTCGCCCTTTCCGAATCCGCCTTTGGCCTTCCCCCGATGACGTACGGACCGCTGAGGGCACGGAACCAGCCGAGGTGCCCAGGAGGGGCATCCAGGAGATCAGTATACTGCTTATAGATTGGCTCAAACGGCTCCAGGTATTTCTCAAGGTACCATTCGTGCATGATTACGTCCACCAGGGGGATAAAATCTGCAATGATGTGGACATGCTTTTCACTCTCATCCCAGGTAATAGCAAGCACAGGGAAATCATAGTCATCCTTGGGCCATCCCATGCAGGTGGAGATGAGCATGGCATCCCGGATGATGAGCCACCCGAAGTGCAGCTTTTCAATCTTGTCGTTCTTCATGTACTGGGTTCCCCCTCGCTTAGTCATGGATGCCATTCCCTGTTCTTTTACCTTTTCCTCCACCGCCTTCTTGTGCTGGGCAATATTGACACCTTCAAATTCTTTTAGGGGCTCAAAATGATAATTTTTAAAGATGTCCCAAAACGCTTTGACGGTCTGTTGAGGCTCAAAGGTTTTCAGGGAAGGAATAGTGAGATTAACCTCCAGTTTTAATTCTGGCATACTTCTACCTCCTGTTCTTGCGCTTGTTAACGTGCATGTCATCTCCTCTTATCGCTTTCAAACTTTTCCTTTGAAATGTTAACAGACAAGGAAATCTCCCTCCATCTTAACCGCACTCATACATGATACCCGCCCCGCCCCTTGGCACCTGATACTGGACAGCATTGGAGGGGCAGGCAATCTCGCAGTTGCCGCACTCCAGGCACTGTTCCATGCGGGCGACAACGGACTTTTTATCCTTGATCTCAAAGACCTCTCCCCCGCAGATGAGGACGCAACTGCCGCACCCCCTGCATTTCTCAGTGACGATGGAAACAATAGGCTCCGGATAAGGAATCCTTTTACTCACGTTATCCCTCCTTTAAAACGGATGGTCAAAGACCTTGTTCTGATTAAACGATTCCTGGTTCTTCTGTACCCATTTGAGAATAAGGGGAAGCATCGCAGAATTCTGAAGGAACGTTCCATACATACTCGTAAGGTAGCATATCTTGGTTGCTATGATCCACGCGCCCAGCTCAACGTATCCAAACTCCCCACATTTCTGAGGGCTCGGAGCACCAAGGATAATGGGTGATGCTCCGAGGCGCATGTTCTGCACCATCTCATCAATAGTGCATTTATACTGCTCGATGAAGCCGGCGCCAGTACTCCAGTGCATGAGCCGCGTAGGGCTCAGCTCTGACAGTTCAAAGGTAGCACTGGCTTTTTCTTTTTCACTGTCACGTTGCCATCGGAATCGGGCTTTGGCAAATCCTGCCAGAGCCTCCTCTGATACATCACCCTTTTCCAGTAATGGTATGACATACCGTGCTGCCAGGTGGCCCGAGCCACAGATACCCCCTACCGCACCTGCATCCCCGCAGATGATGAGCCCGGCCATATAGGGCTTTTCGAGAGGGGGGCCGGGCATGAAGATGGATGACCGCTGAAACGGTTTATTCGGAAATCCTGCACAGGGGCGGAGCATCCTCTTCACTTCCATTAATTTATAGAGGTTCTGGATGTAGAAATTTCTCGAATTCTGTTTGGCCTTAACCATGGTACCCACTGATGTCCAGCTCGTCGGAGCATTCACCGTAACGATCCCTCCAGGGCGCAGGCTCATGGTGCAGGCACCCCAGGGGTATGGAGGGGTGAGGGTGGAGCCAAAAAAAATGTGTCTCCCATAGTCCACATACTCAAACATCTCCTCTTCTGACCGGAACTTCCAGGCCTCGCCGTACTGATACCAGCAGCGGTTGGGATCCCACTTCTTGAGCAGTCCCACCTTCTTGGCAATGGTCGAGATCCTCCCGTCTGCAGCAATGGTCAGCCGCGCCCTGATTTCCTCCCCCTTCTCGGTCACGACGCCTTTCATCACGTTACCTTCACGGATGACATCTACCACCGCCGTCTCTGTCCTGAGCTCTGCGCCAGCCTTCACTGCCTCCTGGGACAATTCTCTCACAAACACCTGGTTGCTCACGCCGTGGGTTTCTTTTCTTTCCAGGTATCCCCGGGTGCTTCTGTATGCGTCTTGTACACTACCCTGTTTTCCTTATTGACGTAATAATAGAAAGCCCCTTTCCCGAGATCGCCGGGATGCAGGCGGGGTATCCGTTCCAGCACCCTCTTCATCAGTTCTACCAGGTCAGGCCTGTTTGCAAAGATGATCCCCGGCGCATATTCCGTTGCCCCATGACATTTGTCACCCGGGGTCCTGCTCATATCTATGAGCAGGGTCTTAAATCCCTTCTTAGCCAGAAAATATGCAGCAGTAGAACCGTTTGACCCTGCCCCGACAATGACAACATCATAGATCATAGCTTCCCTCCTCTTCAGTATTTCACTCCTTTTATAAAATCACAGGTATAGAAATAACGCTTGTCTGTCAAGTCTTTTTTATACATCCAGAGAGGCGTATTCTCAATCAAATCCCGCAATAATTTCTTTGACAATTTTAGAAAATACCTCTATGAGGAAGCTAAACCTATAATACATTGTTCAGGAGGGGGACCCATGTGCGAGGAATTCAAGGAGTACAAGGTATTTCTGGAGATTACCGAAGCAAAAGGGTATTGTCACTATAAGCACAAGGTGGGGCAGAAATTCGAGGTATCTATCACGAATACCGGGGGTATGTGCGGGTCTTTTTTTGCAGCAAGCATGCCCTGGCTTACCTGCTTCCAGTTCGGGGGCAACATCCCCTTCTCACTCTTCGCCGGTCTGGACAAGGATTCCTATAACCTCCACTGTCCTGACGTGGTGAACATGGTAAGTGCCCGCATGACGCGGGAGTACAAAAAGACCTGGGATGACGCAGAAGTCCAGCGGGTGATTGAAGAGGCGATGAAGGAGATGGAGAAGGGGGAGTGAGACGAAAGACGGGAAACGTGAAAAGTGAGATGTGAGACGTGAGACGATAAACTGTGAGGTAAAACAAGAAATGGAAAAGGGTCATAAAAAATTGCGGGTGTGGCAGGAGTCAATGGAGCTTGCAAAGATAGTCTATCGTGTAACCGCTGAATTGCCGTCTGAAGAAAAATATGGTTTGACATCGCAAATGAGGAGGGCAGCCGTATCAGTACCTTCAAACATCGCTGAAGGTGCCGCAAGACAGGGGAGTAAAGAATCAACACAATTCTTTACCATTGCAAGAGGTTCTTTGAGTGAGTTAGATACACAGGTAGAATTGTGCCGTACACTCGGGTTCCTTACTCCAGATAACATCTCACTTCTCACATCTCAAATAGAGACCGTGGATGCTCTTTTAAGCGGCCTCATTAGATATAAGAGAACAACATGAGAAAAAGAATACAACCGTCTCACTTCTCACGTCTCACGTTTCTCCATCATCTGGACAACCCTATAGATACGTGATAATTTTACTCCGGAAGGACATGAATAAATAAAGTGCTCAAAGCATACCTGAAGAAAATATTTGAGATTACTAATCGTGGAGATGCGCGGGAAGAAAGTTACTACTCTGCACTGGAGGGATTGTTAAAAGGATATACAGAATCTATTGGCAAAAGAAATGTTCACATAACAACCTTACCGAAAAAGACTGAGGCTGGAAATCCTGATTTCAGGGTGTGGGATGGAAAACAGCATATCGTTGGATACATAGAAGCCAAAGCCCCTACCATTGAATACTTAGACCAGATAGTGACTTCAGACCAGCTAAAACGTTACCTTCGCACCTTCCCCAACCTGATATTAACCAACTTTTTTGAATTCAGACTGTACCGAGATGGATCATTAATAGACAAAGTTTCTATTGCAAGGCCATTCATTGTTCATAAACTAAAAACCGTCCCACCCGTTGAAAAAGAGACTGAGTTCTTTAATTTCTTAGATAAATACTTCAGCTTTTCATTTCCTCATGTCTATACCGCTAAAAACTTAGCCATTGAACTGGCAAAGCGGACACGCTTTCTGAGGGACGAGGTTGTTGCACAGGAGTTAAAAGAAGAAGGTGGAGAAAAAGGCGGTATCTTAGGGTTCTATGAGGCTTTCAGGAAATATCTCATCAGTAGTCTCACCAAAGAAGAATTTGCAGACCTCTACTCCCAGACCATCACCTACGGGCTTTTTGCCGCCCGTACACGTTCAGAGAACAGCTT
>JAPLJA010000111.1 GCA_026388815.1 Pseudomonadota bacterium | reverse complement strand
TGGTTGACCCCGAGGTGTTTTCCGGCCTCATGGATTATATTGCTTCGCTGAAAGCCCCGGTCTCACCCTTTCTCCCCAGTCAGTGGGCAGTTGACTGTCTGTCACCCATCCTCCTCAAGACGAAAGAGGACTACTTTTCCTTAAGCCTCCTCTTTGTTACCGGACTTGCCATCCTCGCTATTGGAGAGGAAATCTTTAGCCGTATATACTTCGATGCCTGGTCAAAATCCCAGGAAGCGAAAACGGCACGGATCAGCAAGTCACAGTGGGTAAACTCATTCCTCAACCGGATCGTCCGCTCTTTCTCACCTTCGACCCGTGCGCTGGTGATCAAGGACCTTAAGGTATTCTTTCGCGATACCAATCAATGGCCTCAGCTTTTCCTGATTTTTGCGTTAATTATTATCTACCTCTACAATTTCAGTGTCCTCCCCCTTAATAAATCCCCCATACCGACATATTATCTCCAGAACCTGGTCTCGTTCCTCAACCTGGGTCTTGCGGGGTTTGCCCTGGCGGCTGTGGCAGTCCGTTTTTCTTTCCCGGCAGTGAGCATGGAGGGGCAGTCCTTCTGGATTATCCAGTCTTCGCCTCTCGATTTGAGGGGATTTATCAGGACTAAATTCTGGATGAGCTTTTTCTTTCTCTTCATCCTGGCAGAGGTGTTGACGGTCTATTCAAATTACCTCTTACATGCCACTCCGTTCATCATGATACTCTCTGCGGTGACCATCGGCCTCATGACCTTCGGAATCACCAGCCTCGGGATAGGGCTGGGCTCGTACTTCCCCAGGTTCAAGGTAGAGAATGTTGCACAGATCCCCACGGGATTCGGAGGGTTAGTCTACATGATCCTTGCCATTGGTTTCATCGGGTCAATCGTAATTTTAGAGGCCCGCCCGGTGTACATCATCTTTATGACAAGGATAAAGATGGAGACTTTATCGTTCTGGGAATATCTTGAGATAAGCCTTTCGTTTCTTATGGTAGGGGTGATTAATCTCCTTGCGTTCTTCCTGCCCCTGAAGTATGGAACAAGAAAGCTTAGTCAGATGGAAAACTTCTGAACGTGCGTGAGTTATATCAAATGACACAAGAAAATGGTCATTGCGAGGAGCGTAAGCGACGTGGCAATCTCAACAGATTGCTTCGCTTTGCTCGCAATGGCTTCTCTCATTTCTGCTTAGATAGATCGTTCACTATTATTTCCTCATCTCACACTGTGCACTCCCAATAAGAGGTGTCTGAGTATGGATGAACCAATTCCTCCCTGCAATATCAGGATTGACCGGAACGGAGTGTGGTATTTCCAGGGCGCCGAGATGATCCGCCAGGATATCGTGGAGATGTTCTACAGCAATCTGGAAATGGACGATGAGGGAAGATATCTGGTCCGGATGGGTAAGCAAGTATGTGTGCTGGAGGTGGAGGATACTCCGTGGATTATAAAAGAAGTTAATTACATCGCACGTGAGGAAGGTAAACCATCAACATTTCAAATCCGCCTGAGTGACAACAGTGTAGAAGCCTTGGATCTCGAAAAGATGTGGATGAGTAATGAAAATGTACTCTATTGTAAGATTAAGAAAGGGAGATTCCACGCCCGATTTTCACGGCCTGCCTACTATGACTTTTCAAAGTATATCCAGCACGATGAAAAGGCTGATCAGTATTTTCTTACGTTAAATGGTAAGAGACACAGGATTAAGTTGAAGAGTTGAGGAGTTTTGGAGTTGGGGAGTTAGGGAGTGGGAAAATAAATAACTCCTTAACTCATAACTCCGCAACTCTTTTTGTGGAGTTGACATCAGCAGGGGGATGTGTCAAAGTGGCTACAAATGTAGCTACAAGGAGGGTAGGAATGAAATTTGCGAATGTAAGAGAACTGAAGAATAAGACCTCTGAAATCCTTCGGAAGGCCGAGAAAGAGACGGTAATTATTACTTCTAAGGGAAAGCCGAGGGCATTAATAACGGCAATCTCAGAGGAAGATTTTGAAGATTACCTCATTGAAAACAGTCCACAGCTTTTAGACGTTCTTGAAGAAGCGAGGAAAGAATACAACAGCAAAGGTGGTATAGCTTTGGAGGATTATCTTTCAAACAGAAAGAACAAGCTTGGATAGGTTTCAACTTATTCTCTCGCCCAAGGCAGTAAGAGACTTGGATAAATTTACAGACAAAATCCATTCTAAAATTGTCAGCGCAATGAGAGTACTTGAAGAGAATCCATTCCCGAAAGGAAAATTGATTAGAAATATTAAGGGAAAAGCGTTGGATTATTACCGACTCAGGGCAGATAAATACAGGGTGTTTTTCATGATCGAAGGAAATAAAGTTGTTGTATTAGGGGTTATGAGCAAGAAAGATGCTGAGAGATTTATACAAAGTTTAAATTGATCTATCACTCCATGTATTCACAAGGCAAGGCTGTACCATCCGCATACTTCTTAAAGAAACAATCTACACTCTTTAACTCTCTGAACTTCTACCTTCTTCGTCCTCCGCCGCCACTGGCCTTTCGTCCGCTTGATTTTACGCTTGATGTTCCCAGGGGAACGGACCGCCCTCCAAAGATATCGCCGTCATCAGTATAGGTGGGGGCCCAGGTTTTCGTTGAAGGCTGGCGGGAGCCTGAACCCTGGTGCGATATTGTGTTTCCCTCTTTTGTCCAGGCATCGTTCTTGGTAACACCTCCACCCTGCGTTCCCGTGGTGGTGCCTTCATGCGTCAGGCTGCTGCCATCCTTATTCCATGTATCAGATCGGGTGGAAGTCTTACCGCCGGATGTCTGAGTAGAACCCTGATGTTCCATGGTATTACCATCTTTATTCCAGGTATCCTGGTTTGTCATAGACTGCCCGCCCGGCCCTGTTGTCTCACCCTGGCGTTCCACAGAGTTGCCGTCTTTTGACAAGGTGCTACTCTGCTGTGCAGTCTGCCCTTGCGGCCCGGTGACAGTAGTTTCCCTGTTGAGAGAGTCGCCCTCTTTTGTCCATGTCGTATCTGTGCTTGCAGATTTACCGCCAGGGCCAGTTATTTCATTCTCATGCGTGAGTTGATTACTATCTTTGGTCCATGATTGATCGCTGGTGGTGGTCTGCCCGCCCGGGCCTGTTATCGAAGCCTGCCGTTCCGCGGTGTTGCCGTCTTTCGTCAGTTTGCTGCTCTGCTCTATAGTCTGTCCTTGAGGGCCGGTATAGGTGCTTTTCTTGGTGAGGGAATCATCCTTCACTTTATAGGTAGTTTCTGCTGTGGCAGATTCGCCGCCGGGACCGGTTATCTCAGTCTTATGTTTCAGTTTGTCATCGTCCTTGGTCCATGTTCCTTCGCTGGCAGTGGTCTGGCCTTGAGGCCCAGTTGTCGACCCCTGCCGTTCCACCGTATTGCCATCCTTTGACCAGGTGGCATTCTGTTGCGAAGTCTGTCCTTGTGTGCCGGTGAAGCTGGTTTGCCGGTTGAGAGAGTCATCCCCTTTGGTCCAGGTACTACCCGAGCTGGCAGATTTATCGCCGGTGCCGGTCTGCTGAACACTTGAGGATCCCCCCTTCGAGACCACCGTTGTATCGGGCATGTCAACCTCCTGGCTCAGGGTATTGACCCGTGCAGCAGTGCCGGGATGATTTTGCTCAATCGTCGAACGGACGTTGGATGGAAGTCCCTGCCAGAGCTGTTTGGCCTTATCTGCCGCCTGGATGGCTGCCTGGTTGTTGCCAGCATCTTTGGCGGTGAAAAACTCAGATGTTGCCTGACGCAAAGAAAGGATGTTTTGATACTGACCCTTCATCATCTCGCGCAGGCCCCCGCGCAAAGGCCCAGCCTGGACCTCAAATGCGAGCAAAAGGCACGCTGTTAGGGAAACTATCAAAAATCTGTAACACCTCATTTTCGTTCTCCTTTGTACCAAACCTAAATCATATATATTTTACATGAAAGTCGGCGGAACGCCAACAGTAAAATAGATTGCCTTTCCCTTTCCGGTGTTTGTTCCCCGGTGGGGCACATCTGAGCGGTGCCAGAGGACATCCCCCTCTTTCAGGGTGTAGGTTTTGTCACCAACCTGGTAATCAATAATTCCCTTAAGCATAATACGTATTTCTTCCCCTTTATGGGTATAAAATTCGGATGAAGCACCAGGCTCGAGTTCACAGATGATCCCTTCGAGCTTGTCCGTCTTGATCAGGAGGCGAAAAAGTTTTCGATTGATCACCCGTTCAGACTGGCTTGTTCCCTTCTTTCTGAAAATAGCATCCATCGTACCCTCCTTTTGTTACATACCTTTCGGCCTTTCAACTTTGAAGATAATCGGACAAAATTCTGACTCCTGCTCGATTTTATCCTTACAGGTTGAAGCATCATCTTTTGTCATGAAGGGGCCGACGATAAGACGGTACCAGTCTTCCCCCTTTTCATTTTTCCAGTTTCTTAAGATGGTACGGTAACCGTCATTCTGGAGTTTTTCTACTGACGCAAGGGCTTTTTCGTTGGAGCGGTAGGAGGCAACCTGGAGTTCATAAAAGAGTTCCATATCCACGGGCTTTGCTTTTGGGATATTCGGGGGATCGGGGATAAGGCCTGCAAGATTGCGGCAGAGATCGTCGACCACCCTGAGCTTTTGAGTATCACGGAGATTCATGCCGGTCTTGATGCTTGTAGGGATTATGCTCAGAGGGTTCAGCGGTATATCGCCGTCATGGAAGCGGGTGGCAAGCGTGTTCTCCCATATCGTCTTTCCCGTCTTTGTATCAACGATAGTAACTTCTGCCCCGACAGCAAGCTGTGAATAGACCCCGATATAAAAGCGGGTCATTTCCTTTACTTTTCCATACACTAAAGCATCACATTTCAGGACCCTTCCCAGTTCAGACGGAGCAATGCTGGTGAATTTTGTATTCTGCAGGGCCGTTATGTTATGTAAGGTTTCGTCAACTGCAGCGAGCTCGATATCCTGAAACGGTTTAACGCTGAAATGGCTGTAGAAACTTTTTCGAACCAGGTCTTCAATCCCAGGTTCCTGGGTTTCATTTTCAAAGGGGAGAATGGCGACAACCGGAGGGGAGTTCTTTGCCAGCTCCCAGATGTGGAAGTCAGAATTTCCAATCTTCTTTGGTTGAAGGTAAGAGCATGAATTTAAGAAAAAGACAAAGAAAAGAAGGGAAGCAATTGTTGCGTATCTTTTCATTTAAAACCCCAGGACCTTGAGAACCTCCTTGAGATTCACCGGCAGGGTAATCGGTTTCTCAGAGACCTTTATTGCATTTTCCGGATCTTTGAGACCATGACCGGTCAGGGTACACACGATGGTATCACCCTCCCTAAACATACCCTCTTTATTCTTCTTGATTACCCCGGCTATTGAAGCTGCTGATGCAGGCTCACAGAAGACGCCTTCCGTTGCCGCAACCAGCTTATAGGCTGCCAGGATTTCCTGGTCAGAGACCATGTCAATGAGCCCGCCGGATTCATCCCGGGCTTCCTCGGCTTTTTTCCAGCTCGCCGGGTTACCGATGCGGATAGCCGTTGCGATCGTCTCCGGTTTTTCGACGACATGGCCCCGGACAATCGGTGCTGCGCCTTCAGCCTGGAATCCGATCATCTTGGGGAGCCGGTCAATGATACCGTGCTTCTTATATTTTTTATAACCTTTCCAGTAGGCGGTGATATTTCCAGCGTTGCCAACGGGGAGGGCATGGTAGGTTGGGCAGAAACCGAGATGGTCGCATACCTCAAAGGCGGCAGTCATCTGCCCTTCGATGCGATAGGGATTGAGCGAGTTGACAAGGGTGATGGGATATTTTTCTGAAATCTCCCTTACCAGATTGAGGGCTTCATCAAAGTTGCCTTCAATCTGGATTACCTTTGAACCGTGCATCATCGCCTGGGAAAGCTTGCCCAGAGCTATTTTGCCTTCGGGGATGAGGACGAATGCCCTCATGCCAGCCCGCGCTGCATAGGCTGCTGCCGAAGCGGAAGTGTTGCCGGTTGATGCGCAGATCACCGCTTTCGACCCGGCCTCTTTCGCCTTGGAAACCGCCATGGTCATCCCCCGGTCCTTAAAGGAACTGGTCGGGTTCAGGCCCTCGTGTTTCAAGAACAGCCTGATACCAGGGTTGATGTAATCCTTAAGCCTCCCTGCCTGGATAAGGGGAGTATTTCCCTCAAGGAGGGTGACGATGGACTCATCATTTTTTAAGGAGAGAAATTTCTGATAATACTTGATTACACCAGGCCAGGCCATTTATTCCCCCAGGCTGAATTGGTCTTCGATTCTGATAATCATGGTTTCACCCGCTGTTACCGGCAGCGCATCAATTTCCTTCAGTGCCTTCCTTACATTTGCTTCTTTAGCCTCGTGGGTGAGCATGAAGATGGGGACTGCTCCCAGGACCTGTCTCCCTTTCTGGATCACCGAAGAAATGCTGATGCCGTATTTACCCAGGATGCCTGAGATCTTGGAGAGCACGCCGGGCTGATCCTGGGCGCTGAACCTCAGATAGTAGCGGGTTGATATATCGTTTATATCTTTGACCTTCATCGCTTGAAGAGCGTCTGTCTGGTAAGAGAAGGTGGGGACCCGCTGGGTGATTCCCCTCATGATGTTGCGGGCGGCTTCCATGATATCTCCAACGACTGCGCTGGCAGTTGGCATCTTGCCCGCCCCCCTGCCATAGAAGAGGGTGGAACCGACAGCGTCACCGGTAAGGAAGATGGCGTTGAACGTTCCATCAACCTTGGAGAGGAGATGGCCGGCAGGTATCAGCGTGGGATGAACCCTTGCCTCGATTTCACCGTCTGTCCCTTTTGAGATGGCGAGGAGCTTGATCCGGTAGCCGAGTTCCTTGGTATATTCAATATCGAGAGGAGTAATCCGGGAGATGCCTTCAGTATAGATAGCCTCGAAATTAACCTTTGTCCCATAGCAGAGGGAGACCAGGATAGCAAGTTTATGGGCGGTATCAATGCCTTCAATGTCCAGGGAAGGGTCTGCCTCGGCAAACCCGTTATGCTGTGCTTCTCTGAGGATTTCCTGGAATTTTCCTCCCCCGTCCGTCATCTTGGTCAGGATGTAGTTGGCGGTGCCGTTGAGTATCCCCAAAATGGAAATGATCCGGTTCGCTGCGAGTCCCTCTTTGATTGAACGGATGATGGGAATCCCGCCACCCACGCTTCCCTCAAAACCGATGTCGACCTGGTTCCTGAAGGCTGAGTCTATCAGCTCAGGGCCGTGGTGAGCGAGGAGCGCCTTGTTCGCTGTTACCACGTGCTTGCCCTTTTCCATCGCTCTCAGGATGATGCTTTTTGCAGGTTCAATCCCACCGATGAGTTCGATGACGATTGAGATCTCAGGGTCGTTTAAAAGGTCGTCAACCCTGGTAGTAAGGATGCCTTTATCCAGGGAGATCCCCCGGTCTGTGGTAATATCCAGATCACAGATCCTCTTGAGAATGAGGGAACAGCCCAGTCTCTTTTCTATCAGATCCTTATTCTCATCAATGATTTTGACAACGCCGGTCCCGATGGTACCAAAGCCGACGAGTCCTACATAAATATTTTTCATTTCCCTGCCTTTTTCAGTTAAAACAATTAAGAATTAAGAGTGAAGAGTTATGAATTAAATTCTTAATTCTTAATTTTTCATTTTTAATTCTTCTTTCTTCACTGTTTTGCAATTTACATTCATTTCAGGACCTTCCTTATGCCCCGTGCTGCCTGCTTGATCCGGTGTTCGTTCTCTACCAGGGCAAATCTCACATACCCTTCGCCATACTGGCCGAAAGCAATTCCTGGAGAAACAACAACTTTAGCTTCTTTTAAAATGAGCTTGGAAAACTCGAGCGAGCCC
>JAPLJA010000107.1 GCA_026388815.1 Pseudomonadota bacterium | reverse complement strand
TACTATTCTGAATTATAAAGACAGCATTACTTCGGTCCGTACCGTACCTTCTTCAACCGGGATGTAACCATCACCATTCCGTATTCCAAGGAGGAGAAGATAGGGAAGGGTGAGTCAGCAAAGGTTTACATCTATAATCATCTTACCGAGGACTGGGATGCGATTGAGCCGGAGAGTGTTGACCAGACAAATAAGTTAGTCACTTTCAAGACCCAGGTGCTCGGCCTCTTCCGAGCAGCGGTTGAAAGGTAATAAGGCTCTGAATCGTTAAAGCAGTAAAAAGGAAAAGGCCGGTGGATTTTTCCGCCGGTCTTTTTTTAAAGATGGCCAGCTACTGCAGCCCTCCATGATCTAAAGTTCGGTCATATGCCGTATCAAATCCTTAAAACCCTGCAGAAAATCCAGTTGACAAATGAGGCTACTGTCCTGATAATTCAGGCATACAAGGGCCCATTTTTAAATATCTTTAGCTCATTAAACAAAGGGATGGATTTGCCCCATGGCCAGGATATATTCAAAAGATAAAACTGGTCTGATAGTCGTTACCTTCCCTTATGATCTTACCCTTGTAACAAAGATCAAAACAATCCCTGGCCACAGATGGCATCCTGCCGAGAAATTTTGGAGTTTTTCCAATACGCATGGAACCCTTGAAAAGATTTTAGAAGTTTTCGAAGGCAAAGAAATCCATATAGACCTTGCTTTGCAGGGGACTGTCCCAGATTTACGGACAGAGCGAAGCGGAGTCGTAGAATCGGGACTGTCCCTGTCTCTGCATGTAAGCAGCAAAGATTTTATGAGGATAAGAAATCCATTAGACCAGATTTTTAATGAGAAAGGAGGTAGTAGTCCATAGGGAGGTATATCCGACATAGTCGTCTATACCTCCAAAATTGGACAAAAGATGACATTGTCATCTATGAACGAGTTGTGTGCCATTGTTGCCCACCCCCATTTATAGGAGGCTTATGTGATTCTTGATATTCTTAAATCAATTTGGGGCTATAAAATCCAAGTTCTTCCAATACTGTGTGCTTTTTCCCTTATAGAGATTCCACATTTCATACGTAGATGGAAAAAACTTTATTATGTCCCAAATTATTTCGTTGTTTTTCCATTTAATGAAATCAATCAAGATCTTTCTCTATATTTAGCAGACGACTACTTCCTAGGTCAGGGTCAAGACTTATCAGAAACTGAAATAGAATCAACCAGAAAAAGGATTATCACAACAAGCATAGTATCCTTCATATTAACCGCAGTTCTAACCCCTCTTTTTGCTGGCTTTGTATCTGCTTTTTTCCTTACAAAATCATTAATGTATCAATTTTTATTAATCTATTTGGTCTACAAGGCATATCACATTATCAATTCTTTTTACTTTACCCTTCATCATGTTTTCAGCACTCGCAGAAATCTGGCTTTAATAATTGCCACATACATTGTTTTCTTCGGTGTTACAGTAGAGATGTTTAGGACCGCATTTAACTGGGCCAGCCCTTTTATTATCTCTAAGAACTGGACTGGATTAGGATCAGCTCTTCTTTCCATGATGTTTGGGAAGTTCATTGTTTTTATCCTAATAATAACGGTGCTATCCACTCTATTTACGAAGGCAATACTGGATAGGAAATTTAGAGATGACAATATACACAGACATGAATAAGCATCTACATAATAGCCTTCCTATGTTAAACCACCTTCAGCGGAGTGGTCGGCGCAACCCCATAGTCGTTGCCATACTGCTAACAGAAAGCTACTTGAGAGACTCCAAGCATAGATTCATCGAATATTTGGCAGCATTGTTCTTGAAAATTATTTATCCGGCAAGATATTTAAAATTAAGTGTTGGCCTTTCTCAACTTCAAGTAGCTCATTGGCCACCTACCAAAAGAAGCATATCCACTTTCATGAGTCTTGTGGAGAATTACGATGCTTGCTATGAATATATTCGTCCTGTAATCAATTCCGATTTAGGTACTATTGCAGATCACTATAATGGCTGGTCTAAAGCACACTATTTAAATGTTTTAAAATACTTCTATGATTCATCAGTGTCTATTATAGAGGGGTAGGGTAGCAACGGCACACAACAAGCCGCTTGGCGGCTACGCCCGCTACGACCCAAGCCGCCTTTTGTGTCCTTCGGCAACGGTGGCTTCGCCAAGCGGTGACCGTTATACGCCATGGCCTGTAGCTGCCTAATCAAAGGATCGAAATGATGCAGAACGCTGAACTTGTTCTTCGACTGCCCTTTAGCTTAGGCCCGGGCAAGCGTCTCGAAGGTATAGAGAACCCCGTAGAATTCCAGTTCGCTGGCCGAGCATGCCGGCTTTCTCGTCTCAACGACGAACTTTATGTGGCTTCTGTTTCTCCGTTTCTAAGCGACACGGAGGCCAAGGAATTCTTCGTGACTGCACGGAATGGCTTGGTATGGGCGTCGCTCCAGCATCACGTCGCACTTAAGGTCAACCCGCAGTTTGATGAGGTGACGTACGCACCAGATCCGGAGGGGGCAGCCCGTAATCTTGGCTTGGCAGGAAGCCGTGTGGACGGATTGGTGAATGCCGATCAGCCAGCAATCTACCCGGTTGGTAAGCACATCAGGACCATCATCGCCAAAGGTGTTGGTGTGGTTGGCGGCGTCCAGCCACAGGTATTCTTTTCCACTGTGGAAGAAGGCATTGCGATGGCGCGTGACGTCAACGTTCTTGACGATCCCAGGTTCTCCACATCCCTTGATCTCTATGCTGCACACCATTATGAACACTCTTCAGCAGCTAAGCTTCTTACGCTGGTTATGGCGCTTGAGGCGCTAACAACACCGCAGCCTAAAGCCTCGGCTGCGCAAGAACTCTTAGAGCTCTGGCAGAATGAGCTTGCGGAAGCACTATGTCAAATTCCCGCAGATGACCTCCGCAGCCGTGAGAGCCTTGAGGCGCTTCAAAGAGAACTTCTATTCCGTCGCGAAGATTCCCTTCGGCAGCGGGTGCGTACTCTGGTCCGTCGTACGCTTGCAGCAGCCGGGCACGCCAAGGCGGAGGAACTCGCACAGCTTGCAGTAACAGTTTACGACCGTCGAAGTATGCTTTCGCATGAAGGTCAACTGGCAGCTTCGGAGTTAGGTGACGCCATCCGGGATGCAAAGTTCATAGTCGAGGAGGTACTGCGAAGCCGGCTGGTTGTGGGGAGTAACTTGGAGACGCAATGAAGAAGCAGGCCACGGCGTATAACACACGCATTTACGACGCTCCTGCTTTTGCTTTCTTTTTCAGTGGTAGCCGCTCCATGCCGCCCGCAATTACTTTGTTGAGAATCTTGAGGAGGGCGGCACGGCGTAAATGCTTGAACGTTAACGAAAATTTCGCCCACAAATAATGATGGAGAGGTATTATGTCTGAAAAATACCTCAATGAAAATATCGTAAAAGATATGCTTCGATATAGTCCCTGTCCTCAAATGGAAAATGTTGTCAAAGCAGAAAATTTGGATTCGTGGGGATTAAGTCGTGAAGTCGGTGATTTCTTATTGCAAAATCCTAATGCACTGCTTTTTGGAGCGATATTTGATTACTTGATACCTTATCAAAAAGCATGGATTGCGCCATTCAACTTGCATAAGAGGTTGGGGCATATCGACCCTTTTCGTCTTGCAAAAATGCAAGAGAGTCAATTGCTTCCTTACTTTCAGCGTGGTAAATATGGTCAAGCTCTTCACAGATTTCCACCCACACTGACAAAACGAATTATCTTAGCAAGCAAAAAACTCGTCAATGAATATAAAGGAAGTGCCGCAAATATTTGGCCAAATGGCACGCGGGCGGGTGTCGTTATGGAGCTGCTTGAAGATTTTGAAGGAATTAGTCAAAAGATATCTCGAATGATGGGACGTCTGCTTGGAACATATTTTGGTGTTTTGTTAACACAGTGGAATAAAATTGATGTTGCCGTTGATAGACATGTTGCAAGGGTCTTTTTAAGAACGGGATTGGTCGATAGGCGGAAAGGTGTTTATTCAGTTGCTGAGGTCAAAGATGAAGTAATTCAATGTGCCAGGGCATTGAAACCTTCTTTCCCAGGGTGTCTTGATGAGCCAGCCTTTGACATTGGAATAAATTGGTGTACAGCAGAAAAAGCTTATTGTAACTGGCATGACGAGCCTTGCCCGTTACGAAATACATGTAGAAAAAAGACATATATGAACACAAAGTGATGTGGGCGAAACATCCGCTAACACAGCACAAACGGACAACTCACAAACCCTATCGAGCTTCGTTTTGTGCTGGGATCGTTAAACGAAATTGCCCACCAAGGAGGAAAATATTATGAATATTGACCAATGGCTTCTTCAAGTATCGCAAGCATATCAATCAGTCGGAAAACGATTCTCGTCGGACAAGAAGGTTTTTCTTTTAGCCGAATTGTCCGAAAGTAGTACAGAATCGCAAAAAGAGACCATAGCCGAGGTTTTTGATATAATGACCCGCTTTTTCTTCAGCAAGGCATCCCGCGGTGAAACTTTCGGTTCTATCAGTCGTATCAAAGAGCAATTTGCTAGTTCTCTCGAAGAAAATTATGGTTTGTCAAGTGGGCCTTTCATAGACATGGCTAAAACTTATTGGACATATAAACTAGAAGTGCAAGACCTTTTTCCCCAACACCATAAATGTGCCTTATCTCAAATTTTGTTAGAAATTGAAACTAATATAGCCGGTGTATTTTTCCCAACACCAGGCCCAATCAGTATGCCAGTAAGTCAACGTAAGGAGGCACAACGCCAACAGTTACAAGAATATGCTCCTAGGATGGACATCGAGAGATTTTTATCTGAAAGTCCAATTTTAAAGGTATCAGGAGGACAAAGTGGCTGTCTTGGAATGGCATTAATTATTATGTTGTTTCCCGTTGTACTTTTAGTAGTTTTCTGGTCATTATTTACTTAAAATGAACCTTTACGCGAAAAGTTATGGATAAGGTTCATTTGATAAAAGGAGACTGAGTATGGGAATATTTGGCGGGCAACATCGTTTAACAGCGGTACAAACGGAACGCATAAACCTAAGGGAGGATATAGGGGATAGTCCCCTATTTTGATACAAACTAAAAAGGGGAGGGTAATACCATGAAAGACAAACACCTTACAACGAATCAAGGAGTCCCTGTCACCGACAACCAGAACTCACTGACCGTTGGTGAGCGTGGCCCTGTCTTGCTTCAAGATGTGCATCTGATTGAGAAGCTCGCACACTTTGACCGTGAGCGAATCCCGGAACGCGTCGTTCATGCGAGGGGTGCAGGTGCCCACGGCTACTTTCAGGTGTATAAAAGTATGGCGAAGTATACCTGCGCGAAAATTTTTCAAGACCCAGCAAAGCAGACACCCGTCTTCGTCCGTTTCTCCACGGTGGTTGGAGCACGGGGATCTGCAGACACGGTTCGTGACCCCAGAGGCTTTGCCGTGAAGTTCTATACTGAAGACGGGAATTATGATCTGGTTGGTAACAACCTGCCCGTCTTCTTTATTCGGGACGCCATTAAGTTCCCGGACATGGTGCATGCCTTTAAGCCTGCCCCCGATACCAATATCCCCACGAGCTCTTCAGCGAACAGCCGTTTTTGGGATTTTATTTCGCTGACTCCCGAATCAATCCACATGATCACCTGGCTCTTTTCCGACCGGGGCACGGTCAAGAGTTATAGGAAGATGGAGGGTTTTGGTGTCAATACCTATACGTGGGTAAACGCAGAGGGCAAGGCTATCTATGTCAAGTATCACTGGAAACCAAAAACCGGGATAGAAACGATTGACCGCCACGAGGCTTCTCGTCTTGCTGGGGAAGACCCAGACATTGCCACCCGCGACCTGTATGACACTATTGCTTCTGGCGGAACGGCGGAGTTTGAACTGAATATTCAGATGATGGAGATCGCTGACGAATTGAAGCAGAGATTCGATCCTCTGGATCCCACAAAAACCTGGCCCGAAGACAAGTTCCCGCTGATGCCGGTGGGCAAAATGGTGTTGAATCGCAATCCGGAAAACTACTTTGCCGAAGTGGAGCAGGCCGCTTTTTGCCCGGCCTCCATCGTTCCCGGGATCGAGTTTTCAGCCGACAAACTCCTTCAAGGCAGGGTCTTTTCATATGCCGATACCCAGCGGTATCGAGTTGGAACGAATTACCTCCAGCTCCCTATCAATCGGCCTCTGGTCCCCGTTAACAATAACCAGCGAGATGGGGATATGCAATACGGGCCCTATGGTGGCGGAACGGTCAACTACGAGCCCAACACTTTGGCAGGCGGGATACCAAACGAGGCACCGCTGACAGGAACTCCGGCCGTTTATCACGTTGAAGACAATATTGTGCGCAAGAAGATCACCTTGACCGACGACTACACCCAGGCTGGCGAACGCTATCGATCACTGAGCAAGATGGACCAGGACCATTTAGTTGATAACATCGTTGACTCTTTAGGCAAGGCGGACAAGCCGATCCAGCAGCGCATGGTAGATCACTTTACCAAAGCTGACCCTGAGTTTGGCAAGCGCGTTGCCAGGGGATTGAAACTCTAACAGAAGCGCAGGGGACGGATTCGCCGCTGCGCCTAACACAGGCTTGGCGGTCCCGCTCCCTCTTACGGTCTCTTTACCCAGATACCGCAGGGGGTTCGTTGGGGTTACATCTGGTTTAAACAAGTCAAGCCCTTAACTTCCTCGTCGTGTAATAATCCTTTATGAAGTGGTAGGTAACCCTGCTGTAAACCTTTCGTCCCGAAGGGACCAAGTTCCTGACTCTCGAGACTGGGGATGTCATGACGAAAGTGACCATGTGTCGAGAGTGCGGCTTGATTAAGATCACGGGTGATGTGGAAAAACTCCGGCGACTCACCTCCGACACATAGACAGGGGGAGACTGAAAAGATGGGTACAGGTGTCCCTGTTTATCCCCAATAAAAAAGGCTGCATTATTGCAGCCCCTTCTGTTTTATATTTTTAAGGGCGGGTTTCAAACCCGCCCCTACAAAAGACCGAAGGCCCGCCAAAGGTGGGTAGACAAAACGTTTGGCCCGTCTTCGGGTGTTCTTAGGGCACGGCATGCCGTGCCCCTACATCTCCTCCAGCTTGCTCTTAGCTATCTTTGCCTGATCTGATTTGGGATATTTATCGATCAGCTTCTTGAGGATGTACTTGGCCTCCTTCTCCTTCTTCAGTTCGTAGAATGCAAGTCCTTCCTTGAGCATGGCATCGGGCACCTTGTTTTCCTTGGGGTACTTCTTTACTACCTCTTCGAACTCTACGACGGCCTCCTCATATTTCTTTTCCCGGAAATAACTTTCGCCGATCCAGAACTGGGCATTGTCAGAAAGCTCATGATGGGGGTAGATTTGGAGAAAATTTTTAAACGCTGACCGCGCTCCCTCCAGGTCTTCTGCTTTCCATTTGCTGTATGCAGCGTTATAGAGCTCTTCTGCATTATCTCCTTCCAGAGAAGACGGGGGGGTTGCCCCAGGCTGAGTTTGAGAGATAATTGCCGGTGGGGGGGTAATCGAAGTCTTCAGGGTATCCACGTCTTTTCTTACGGCAATAAGCTTTTCATCCTGTTCCTTGAGTTTGGCTGTCATTTCTTCACGCATGGCTAGGGTGTCGTTCGATGCTTTCTCTGCGTGGAACTTTATCTCGTCGAGCTTCCCCTGGAGGTTCTGAATTTCAGTTCTGATGCGGTCAGTTTTGTTATCCAGTTCAGCCTGGCCTTTCTGAACACCCTGGAGCGACTCTTTTATTTCTGTTACTTCCCGCTGGGTTGCGGTAAGCTTATTTCTTTGATCCTGGAGGTCTCTCTGGGTGACCTGCATGTCCTGGGTGGTCGCACAGCCCAGCGTTATGGCCATTATTAAAATAGATATGCTTAAAACTCGAAACTCGAAACTCGAAACTCGAAACCTCTTAGCTTTTTCAATCCGCAATCCGCAATCCGCAATCCGCATTTTCATGCTTTCCCCTGAGAGTTGTAAGCGGGCCCTCCACTCGAAAGTCATTCCGTATCACCGGAGGGCCCTTAAAACTCTACTTGGCAATGGCGGAGTGGTCTCTCCGATTCTTGGCCCAAGCCTCTTCATTATGACCTGGATCAAGAGGCTTTTCTTCACCGTAACTTATGGTGGAGAGCAGCGATTCCTTACTACCCAATTTTATGAGATATTTCTTGGCGCTGTTCGCCCTCCTCTCTCCCAGGGTCATATTGTATTCGTTGGTACCTCTCTCGTCGCAATTACCCTCAATACGAACCTTGGTGTTTGGATTGTTTCTCATCCACGCAGCATTCTTCTCAAGAATGGTCTTTGCTGTATCAGTTAAAGAATAGTCGTCGAAGGCGAAGTGGATGTCTTCCAGAGGTGAGACCTCCTCCTTCATTACATCCTCTTTCACTTCAGCTTCTTTAACCTCAGCAGGTTTCGGCGCCGTTACCACCTCTTCCCCTACCTTCTCCTTCTTTTCGGCCGAGGGAGCGGGCTTAGCAGCTTCCGTGGGTTTCACCACTTGCGGCTGACAGGTACAAGCTGCTACGAAAGCCAGGGCTGCCAGCACTACCATCAAATGAATCCAACGTTTCTTCATTGATTTTCACCTCCTTTCTTTTTCCTGATAATAATAATATCACTATCTTTTCCATATATCACTATCTTTCCCCAGTCATGGGGGACCAGACTGGGTTCGTGTCCTCACCCTTCCCTGAAGTAATTCTCCTTTGGTTAGATCCATTCGACAGCATGATATACAGTTTCTTGCTTCCCTCCCGGTTAGAACTGAAGATGAGGTAACGCCCGTTTGGAGACCAGGAGGGGTCTTCATTGCTTCCCAGGGTGGTGAGCCTCTGGATATTGCTGCCATCTGGATCCATGGTATAAATATCGAATTTATTCCCCGTCATCCTGCTGAATGCGATCTTATCCCCCCGCGGGGACCATTCAGGGGTAGCGTTGTAGTTGCCTTCGAAGGTAAGCCTCTTCACGCTTTTATCCTCTATGGTGAGGGCGTAGACCTGAGGACTGCCTGCCCGGTCAGAAACAAAGGCTATCTTCGCCCCATCAGGAGAAAAGGTTGGCGAAACATCTGATCCCCAATTCGTGGTGAGGCGCTCCAGTTTATTCCCGTTGAGGTCAATGAGAAATAATTCTGAATTTCCATCCTCTACACTCAGGGTGAGAGCGATCTTCTTACCGTCCGGAGAGAAGGCAGGAGAGATATTCAAACCCCTTTCCTGGGAGATAACCTTCTCATTGCCATAGAATATATCCTTGAGGTAGAGGTCAGGGTTGCCCTTCTTGTATGAAGTGAAGACAAGTTTTCTGCCGTCCGGTGACCAGGCGGGTGAAAGACAGATTGACCGGTGGGAAGTGATCCTCTGGCGGCTTTCACCATCCACGTCCATCAGATAGATCTCCTTCGTCCCGCTCGCCGTTGAGACAAAGGCGATTCTGGTTTCAAAGATACTTTTCTCCCCGGTCAACTGGTAGATAATCTCATTTACCAGTTTATGAACCATAAGCCGGAGATCGTCCACCTTCCCGAAGTAGCGTTTGCCGGTAATAAACTTTCCCTGGACAACATCGTAGAGGCGTCCCTCCATGGTCAGGCTCTTCGCATCGAGGGAAAAGCCCCCCTTGACCAGGGCTTCTGCACCGACCGTTGACCAGTCTGACCAGTTGATCTTATCACTGGTGATCCCGGCAGCCTGGGGGTTTTCAATAAAGCTTTTAGGGTCGATAACCTGGAATAATCCGGAAAGCTCTAAGTCTTGAGTGATAATGCCGTTGATCTGAGAAGCAATGTTCTCTTTGTCCGGCGTTGAGCCCAGGTTCTTGAACAACGCTATGGCAATGGGCAGTTTGCGGGTGGAAGGGGAGTAAATATCGATGTAGATCTTGGCGCAGACAATCTCGGCCTGGAAGAGAAGAAATGCTATCCCTGCGAAAAAAACTGTCTTGAGCGATGGTATCTGAATAGCCCCTTTTGGTTTCATCCCAGATCCGAAGGAAGAAAACGGATGCCGACCTCCAGGTATTCTTCACGGAATCCATCGGGCAGAGGAGGAAGGGGGTTTGCCTTCTTGATCGCCCGCATGGCCGAGTCATCCAGATAGTGATTGCCGGATCTCTTCTCAAAGTTTATATCCACAATCTCTCCATTCTTTCGGATCTTGATGGCAATGATGCTCTCCAGATCCTTTCTCCCTGACACAAGGTTTGCAGCCAGGTTCCAGGAACTGCGGATCTTTTCCCAGATAACCGTGAGGTAGAGATTCATCTGATAAGCACCGGGAGTCAGGGCAGGAGATGCAGATCCAGATCCTGAAGGGGAAACCCGTGTATTCCCAAGTCCTCCCTCTCCCTTCACCGCTATCTTTTCTCTGATTTGACTGATGGTCCTCGCTATCTCCTCTTCGCCTGCACGTGCCCGTTCCCGTGCCACCTTTTCCCTGATCTTGGCAATGGTGGCATCGACCTCACGGAAGGTGTCCTTTTCCTTGAGGGGAGAATTCTTTGAAGGTTTGGTCGCTAAAGGGAGCGCAAGCGATTTTGTCGTTTCAGATCCTGCCTTTCCTGAGAGCGGCGGCAGGGTAGTTATCGGGAGATTAACCAGATCAACGGTATAAAAAGGGGTGAAGTCAATATCCTTCTGAGAAGGTGGCAGGCCAATGATCGCCCCGAAGAGAACGAGATGGATAAAGAGAGAATAAAAGATCATCCTCGAGAACCGGGGCTCAGCGAAATAGACAGGGAGACCGCTCGCTGAGAAGCTCATCTCTTTTCCTCAGACTGGGAGGTCACCATTCCCAGCCTCTCGATCCCGGCCCGTTTGATTTCAGCCATGACCTCTACGACCATACCATACGGTACGGTCTTGTCTGCTTTGAGAAAGACATCCTTGCTCACCCTGTTCTCCATGATCTTGGGGAATTTCTCCTTGAACTCGTTGAGTCCTATCTTGCTTTCGTTCAGGAAAAGTTCCTTTTTCGCATTTATGGTAATGATCAGGACATCCTCTTTCGCCGGCAGATTCTTGGATGCAACCTTGGGGAGGTTTACGTCAATGCCATGCTGCATCATTGGCGCAGTGACCATAAAGATCACCAGCAGTACGAGCATCACATCCACAAAAGGGGTGACATTGATATCGGATAAAAAACGTCTTTTCTGCCTGCTTACAGAGATCATGGGGGTTAGATCCAGCGCTTTTCCGCCACGTTAAGAAATTCGTTCATGAAGCTTTCCATCTCGGAGGTGATACTCCCTATCTGGTTCAGGTAATAGTTATAGGCAATCACTGCCGGTATGGCAGCAGCAAGCCCAGCGGCAGTTGCAATGAGGGCCTCAGAGATGCCGGGGGCTACGGTAGCGAGGCTGGTTGACCCTTTGTACCCGATCTGCCTGAAGGCATCCATGATACCCCAGACCGTACCGAAAAGCCCGATGAAGGGAGTCGTATTACCGGTGGTTGCGAGAAAGGTGAGTGCCTTCTCGAGCCTGAGGGATTCAGCGAGGTATGCCCGCTGGATCCCCCGGTGAACAGGAGAGTAGGGAGAGAGAGTACCTGGTTTCGGGCCGGACGCTCCCTGCGAGCTTTTTTCCATTTCCTTGTACCCGCACCGGAAAATCTCGGCAAGAGGGCTGTGCCTTAACCGCTTCGACTCGCTGAAGATCCTGGACATCTCCCTTCCGTCCCAGAACATGCGGAGGAAAGCTGTGTTTTCTCTGCGGGCAAGGCGTATCACCCGGAACTTAAAGAGGATGACGGCCCACGAGATGATGGAGAAAAGGAGGAGAATGACGAGGACGATCTTGACGACAGGACCGGCATGGATCACCAGGTCCCACACCTCACCACGGAAGCCTCCCTGAAGGTCTACCGTTGAGATTGCCAAGGGTAAGGAAAGAAAACTCTGAAAAAGTACAAAAGGGGATTCCGAGTGCGAATTGAAGATTTTTTCGGTAATAATTCGCATCAAACGAAACGGTCGCAAATTCGGATGTGTAGGGGCGGGATTCATCCCGCCCTCATCTTTAACATGGCACAGTTCTCCTTTAGCGAAGATTTTTCAGAGCAGCCTCAATGCGGTCGAGACCCTTGCGGATGCTCTCTGCAGAGATGGCATAAGACAGACGGATATGTTCATCGGACCCGAAGGCATCACCGGATACTACTGCCACCTTGGCTTCCTCCAGGAGGTACGTGGACATATCAGAAGATCCGTTGATCTTCTTCCCGTTAAAGCTCTTGCCGAAGTGCGAGGACAGGTTGGGAAAGCAATAGAATGCACCCTTGGGGTTGTAACAGGAGACACCGGGCATAGAGTTCAGCTTCTCAACCATGAACTTCCGCCGCTTATCGAACTCCCTCACCATCGTGGCGACAGAATCCTGGGGGCCTTTCAGTGCCTCGACACTCGCCTTCTGGGCAATGGACGTGGCATTTGATGTGCTCTGGCTCTGCAGGTCTGTGATGGCGTTTATGATCTCCTTCGGCCCGGCGGCGTAGCCGATCCTCCAGCCGGTCATGGAATAGGTCTTGGATACCCCGTTGATCACGACGGTCAGGTCCTTGATCTTCTGGTCAAGGGAGGCAATGCTCGCAAAGGTGAACCCGTCATAGACAAACTTTTCATAAATCTCATCAGAGATGATCAGGACCCCTTTCTCAACTGCGACTTCAGCAATCTTCATGAGTTCTGAAGCCTCATAGGCAGAGCCGGTTGGGTTAGAGGGGCTGTTGAGCACGAGCGCCTTGGTCTTCGGGGTGATTGCCTTCTTCACCTGCTCCGGGCTGACCTTGAAAGTATCTTTTTCCCTGGTCTCAATAATCACCGGCTTGCCCCCGGCGATAGAGACGATCTCCGGGTAGGAGACCCAGTAGGGAGCAGGGATGATCACCTCATCGCCCGGATTGAGGATCGCCTCAGCCAGGGCATAGATGGCATGCTTGGCACCGCAGGTGACAACGATCTGGGAGCGCTCATAAGTAATGCTATTGTCTTTTTTAAACTTCTCGATAATTGCATCCTTCAGGTCTTCGATACCTCCTGAAGGGGTGTACTTGGTAAACCCCTCGTCAAGGGCCTTGATGGCTGCCTTTTTAATATTATCCGGCGTGTCAAAATCCGGTTCGCCGGCCCCAAAACCCACAACGTCAATCCCCTGGGCCTTCATGGCCTTGGCCTTGGCAGTAACTGCCAGCGTGGGAGAAGGTTTCAGAGTGCTCAGTCTCTCTGCTAATTTCACGGTAGCCCTCGCTTTTTTACCTTCTACAGCTTGCCTTTCCGTTCCTGATATTTCTCCTGGAGTTTCCTGCGGGCAATCTCCGGTACAAGCCCCTCAACTGAACCGCCGGCAAAAACCACTTCCTTGATGATCCGTGAGTTTACGTAGAACCACTTGTAGCCAGTCATCATGAATATCGTTTCAACATCCCGCTTCAGCCTCCGGTTCATGAAGGTCATCTGAAATTCATAGTCAAAATCAGAGAGCTGCCTCAGCCCCCTCAGGATCACATTGGCATTCTTGCTGTTGAGGTACTCAATGAGGAGGCCCTCGAAAGACTCCACCGTCACCCGTGGATTATCCTGGAGGCCACTCCTGATCATCGCTACCCGTTCTTCAATGGTGAAAAGAGGCGTTTTGGAAAGGTTTCTGGCAACTGCAATGATGATGTGATCGAAGATGTGGAGAGCTCTTTCCACCAGGTTGAGATGTCCGTTGGTGATAGGGTCGAAGGAACCGGGGTAGACTATGATTCTGCTCATGGGACTCCTTTCTTACGAGACTCTGCCTTTGAAGAAGGACACGTATGTCTTTCCGTACTTCCGCTGGTCAGTGAGTATCAGGTTGCCGTACCGTTCCAACGGTAATTCCTGGTCTGAATGTTTGAGCGTTATGATACCCCCTTCTTTGAGCATCTCTCCCGAGGAGAGCATGTGCAGACTCTTGTCCACTATGCCTTTCCCATAGGGAGGGTCGAGAAAGATATGGTCAAACCGCTCGCCATGTTTTTTCAGGAGCTTCACGCCATGCTCGACCGATTTCTTTACGACTTCACCCTTATTCCCGCATCTGCAGAGCGTGAGGTTCTCGTGCAGCACCCTCAGGGCAGCGGTACTGCTCTCTACAAAGACAACCTTTTCTGCACCCCGGCTCAGGGCTTCAATTCCCAGGGCACCTGTACCGGCAAAGAGATCCAGTACTTCACGTCCCTCAAACGCTGAACCCAGGATATTGAAGATTGCCCCCCTCACCTTGTCTGAAGCGGGACGAATCTTCTGCCCCTTGAATCGGGCCAATCTCCTTCCCCGGGCCTCACCGCTGATTATCCGCAACGAACTCCTGCACTAAAAACTCCTTAAAAGATAATATATAGCATGACCTTTATTGTCAACCCGATTTATCCGCTTGTTTTTATTGACCAGGTATAAGAATTGATGTAATTATTCACGGTAATACGGAATCCATGGCAGTGTGTTCAGAAAAGAGATATACGGAGGAGGGATGATGGAGAAGGGAACGAAAAGATTTACTGGCAGGGTGGTTCTGGTTACCGGTGGTGCCGGAGGAATCGGGCGGGCGATTTGCCTGCGTTTTGCTGAAGAGGGTGCAGATGTCGTGACCTGCGATATCAAGGAGGAACATCTTAAGGAGACCGTGAAGATGGTCACGGCATTAGGGAGAAAAGCTCTGGGGCTTACGTGTGTTATCGGGTCAGAAGAAGACATGAAATTGCTGGTGGACAATGCCCTCCGGGCGTTCGGAAAGATTGATATCCTGGTAAACAACGCCGGTGTCGGTGATACTAATGTCTCGTTTGAGGATCTTGACGCTGCCCTCTGGGACCGGATCTATAATACCAATGTGAAAGGACCTTTCTTCCTCATTCAGCGCGTAGCCAAACAGATGATCGAAAAAGGGATCAAGGGGAGGATCATCAGCATTGCCTCCACCGAAGGGAAGACCAACCGGGCCGGATCAATTGCCTACTCTTCGTCCAAGCACGCCCTGATCGGGCTCACCCAGGGACTTGCCATCCAGCTTGCCCCGTACTGGATTACGGTGAACGCCGTCTGCCCGGGATTGATTGATACACCCATCTATCACAAAACCGACGAGCAGATGGGCATGGAGCACGGAAGCATGATCAAGGCTATTGTTGATATGTCAATCGAATCAAGGATGTTAAAACTGGGGCGGATAGGGATGCCTGAGGATATTGCCGGTGCAGTTGCCTTCCTGGCATCTGACGACGCCTCCTATATGACCGGACAGGCAGTGAACGTGTGCGGGGGGATAGAGTTTCACTGAAGAAGGGGAGAATATGGGGGTTGTCCCTCGGTTCGTCCTTATATCCTCTCAGTGAAAAAACTTTTGAAACTTGGGTGCTGGGTGTATAAATACCAACAGCAAATCAAGGGTAGGAGTATAGAACCATGAAAGATCAAGAATTACTTGAACGTATTACAGTCAATCCAAAAGTCATGGTTGGAAAGCCTGTTATTAAGGGAACGCGTCTGACAGTTGAGTATATCCTGAATCTCCTGGCACATGGCGCAACAGTAACAGAGATCATTACTGAATATAAGGGATTGACTCCGGAAGACATTCAAGCCTGTATCCTGTTTGCGACCAAATCGTTAGAAGACACTACCTTCATGCCCCTTGCAGGGGAAAAGGCATAAATGAGGCCACCCTTCAGGATAGAGACGATCAAACGACGGCTGGAGCGCCACACAGACAGATTGCCTAGTCAGTTCGTAGTCGTTACCGAGAGAACCGTCCGGTTTGCCCGTGTGCCGTAATCACGCCCAGGACATTTTTGAGCTACTCTTTGGAGATTGAGGCTGCATATAGAGGATGAGAGGATAGAAAATAGGGGAAGTGTCCCGCTTTTCTCCCCGCTTTTCTCCATGAAGCCACATATTTTGGGGTTTTTCAACACCCCCAGCGCCCCTCCATTTCTCCTCCTCTATTTTCCTCATTGCTTAAATTCAAATTGACTTCTTTGTCTATTCCAATTAAGTATTATTTTAATAGATCAAAAGAAAAAGGGCTGAAATCAGTTCACTAAAATGAATCTAGAGGAACTAAAGTTAGAATTAAAAAATAAACCAATTTCCGATGTATTAAATAAACATATATTAGCTGGAGAACCAGTTTGTTTTGGCAGAAACTTGGACTTAGTTATTAAGCTGAAAAAGTCAATATCAAACCACTTTGATGTCCACTTAAAGAACATTGAAGTAGTTGGAAGTTCAAAATTGGGAATTAGCTTGAGCGAAGAAAAACTTGGAAAACCATATAGTAGAAAGTCTGACATTGATATAGTTATCGTCTCTTCTGAACTATTTGATGCTGCATGGCATGCATTATTAAAATTAGATTTCAAATTTCATACGCTAAATGAAAAAGATAGACAATTTCTAAAAGATTGTTATGATTCAACCCATAGAGGATATATTAGTCCAGATAGGCTTCCTATAAATTTGGGTTTTAGAAACCAATGGTGGGGAATATTTTATAAGTTATCAAATCGTGAAGAATATGAATATCGAAAGATAAGAGGGAGATTGTTTAAGAATTGGTGGTTTGTTGAAAAATATTATTCTATACAGTTGTTAAAGCTAAAGAAACTATTGGAAGGAGAATAGTATGGAAGCAAATCCGACTACATATCCAATCACTTGGTTTAAGGATCGAAATCTCGAAAAGTCTCTTAGATTAAAACCGCCTTACCAACGAAAACCCGTATGGACTGATGTTCAAAAAGCTTATCTAATTGATACAATTCTTAAGAACTATCATATCCCTGAGATTTATATTCATAGAGAAGTAGATAAAGATGGGAAAGCGATCTACAATATTGTAGACGGTCAACAAAGAATAAGGAGTATCTTAGAATTTATTGATGGCGAATTTTCGTTATCTCAAAAATTCAATCCTGAATATGCTGATTATGGATTCAATGATTTGCCAGAGAATGTTAAAAAGGATCTTTGGAATTACACCATCTATGCGAGAGAAATAGTAAATGCAAAAGAAGAAGAAGTAAGAAGCTACTTTATGCGATTGAATAGATTTGTAGTCCCTTTAAACCCTCAAGAATTGAGGCACGCAACTTATTCAGGAGAATTTATCAGGCTTATGGAAGAACTTGCAGAAGAAGAGTTCTGGGCTGAAAATAAAATTGTTACTCCCAATGAGATAAGAAGGATGATAGATGTGCAATTTATTAGTGAATTATTTATATCTATGATAAACGGCATTCAGGATAAGACAAAGGAATTAGATCAATTCTATCGACTATATGAGCCAGATTTCCCAGAAAAAAATAAGTGGAAACGTTTTTTTCAAAATATTATAGATACCATTATTAAATTGTTTCCCTATTTAAAAGAATCCAGATGGAAAAATAAATCAGATTTTTACACTCTTTTTATGGCGTTAAGGCAGGCTTTAGAACATAATTACATACCTGAAAACAAAAGAGAAAAATTAAGATCAGAGTTGAAAGAATTTTCAGAAAAAATAAACGAAGCAACGAAAAAAGAAAATAAAGGCAAAAGATTTCCTAAAGATGTGCTTATATACTCGAACGCTGTAACGAAATCAACTACAGATAAGGATAGGAGACTTAGTAGACATAAAATTGTATTAGCCATTATTTTAAAACATACGAAACAGATTGTGTCAAAAGAGCTGGTATCAGTTTATAATATTATTGAGAAATAGTAAAAAAAGATTCTTAGTTTGATGCTACACAAAACGGGCGCTGACCCTATTTTCTTAGGTAAAGTATGGTGTCCCAGGAATTTGTGCCAGGAATTTGTGACCTTATTGCTACGTAATGATAATAGAAACAACTTATTTAAAGAAAGTTCAATTTATGTGTCGACACATTGTGATTTTTGTTACAGGACGTTTGTATATCCGCTAATTTGCTCCAAGGTGGGCGAACACCGTGTCTTGTTTATTGCAAGACATGGGAAACCTGTATATTTATTCTGTAGGAGTATGAAAAGTTATGGAGTACCAAGATTTACTTGATTACCTTGACGATGCAGAGAAGCGCTTACTTGCTTTTATAAGATCAAACAACGTATGCAAGTACTTCAATCCTGAGGACATCTTTAAAAGTGTATTCAGCTATATAGACAGGCCCGCAAAACGTCTTCGTCCATCCGTTCTCTTAATGGCAGCAGGCGCTTTAGGGGGACCTCAACGTGAACAAATAGCCCTTCCTGCAGCCGCTGGTATTGAGCTTTTCCACACATGGACTCTCGTGCATGACGATCTGATAGATAATGACAAACTTCGCCGCGGAGGACAAACGGTCCACGAAGCAATGTGTGGTATAGCGCGTTCGCGCCAGTCGCTCCCTGAGAACTTAGCAACAGAATACGGTCGTGATGTTGCGATTCTCACTGGGGATATGCAGCATGGTTGGGCAATCAGCTGCTTTGTGGATTGTGGTCTTCAAGCTGAAGTTAACAGTATGCTAATTCTTAAAATTATTAAACATCTTCAATCCTATGTTCTTGGTAACTTGATTTTCGGCGAAGTCCTCGATATACAGTACGGTATGCATCCTCTAACTAAACTGCAGGAGGTCAATGAGGCAAAGATTGTTGAAATGTTATGGCTTAAAACGGGCGTGCTATATGAGTTTGCAGGGATGGCCGGCGCCCTGATAGGGAAGGACACTTGTGATTTCGAAGATGATGAAGTACAGGCAATTACCCACTTTGCCAGCAAATGTGGTATCGCTTTTCAACTTCAGGATGATATCCTCGGAATTCTTGGTGATGAAGTTTCACTAGGCAAACCTGTGGGATCTGATATCAGAGAGGGCAAAAAGACCGTTATTGTCTATGAATCTCTGAAAAATGCAAATGAATTTCAGCGAAACACCATCCTATCAACGCTGGGAAATCGAGCTGCGACTTCATATGAAGTCCAGGAGGTCAAACAGCTTTTTTGTGACCTAAATGGGATCAAAAGAACCAAAGATCTCGCATCCCACTATATTAAGGAAGCCATCCCTTATTTAGATATCATTCCAGAGTCGCGATATAAACAACTGCTCTTGCTCTGGGCTCATTATATGTTAGATCGGGACTTCTGATGGTAGCTGTTAGACGAATCAATGTTTTCATAAGCTCGGCAATGACCGAACTCGAATATGACCGTGAAATTGTGCAACAAGCCTTGCTGGAAATGAATGTTAATCCAGTCTTGTTTGAGGTCTTTCCAGCGATGAGTCAGTCCCCATCCGAAAGTTATCTTGATGAAGTCCGAAATTGTGACATTTTTGCGATTCTCCTTTGGAAATCTCTCCGACCGGCCGTTCTCAAGGAATATACTGAGGCCCTGGTGTGGAATAAACCAATCCTCATATTTGTTAAATCCCTGATTGATAATGAAGAACGTGAATCTGAATTGAAGAACTTTCTTAGTGAGCTAATGGCAAGGTCTCAGCAGTACGTAATACGTCGCACAACTTACAAACGTTACAGAAGTATATCGGACCTAAGAACCGCTATTCGAGAAAGCATTGCTGCCGAAATAGCCAAGTTCTATAGAGAGCCGATCAGCACGCTTAACAGGGAAGAAATGTATCAACTTGGCACGTCAATCATACGATACGCTCAGAAACGATTGTATCTTTTTCAGAGAACACCTTCCATCATACTTGGGGCCCGGGACTACTTAGCAAATGACAAGACAAAGTACTCATATGAGAAAGAATTTGTAGATACTCTGTTTTTGTGGATTACCGAGAATTACATGAATCCCAATAAGGAATTACTTTATCTCTTCTCTGCAGATGCCACGCGGAAAGAGATAGAAGAAAAATCTTTGGCTCAAAACAAGACCTACATTGACAAACTGAAAGAAAGCATTAATGATTTAAAAGAAATTGAGGCCAATAGTGCCTTTCGCTTTAGGATAAGGATAATAGACGTTCCTATCTCAGGTCCTCTTATTATTGGTGACAATCGGTATGCATTTTGGCTGTTAGGGAGCGACCAAGCAGTTTCCATATCGCAGGAAAACGAGAAGATATGTGATATACTTGTAAGAATGTTGAAGACCTGTAGTCAGAGGTCATTGAGCGAAGAGGATATTTGTCATGCACTGGGCGTTAGTTGAGATTGGTGGTAATTATGTTTGAAAAGATTAAAGCAGAAACAATGTCATACATTGAAGGGATACTAAGAGTAATACTCGAAGAAAATGATCCAATACTGATTTCGGCTCTTGAAACCTTAAAAGGTAAATACAGATTCTCCATGTGTCGTCTTCTATTATTGTCATACGGTGAAACAACAGCATTTCCTTTATCTGCCTGCCGTGCTTTGCTATATGTGTATGAAGGGTCCATCCTCGCAGCCGAGTTGCGAAGAAGCTTTTCGCTTGACAGACTGGTTGATATGGGGTCTTGGAGTAGCATAGGATCGAAAGATATTTCTAGGCTTACCGGAAGCATCTTTAATAGGAGTCAGGAACAACTTGTGGCTATAGAGTCATGTAGCAATGAGACACGTTTATCTTTGGTCAATATATTCAATGATGCATTCGGTTCCAGAGGGCGATTAGGAGGAGAAGCATTGGAGCTTGAGCAATTCCAGAAGTACTTACGAAATAGGCAGAAGATCAGCGTGGTCGATATCGCAGCTGGGATATGGTTGTGCATCTACGAAGCGTTTCTCAAAAGTTGTGAGTTGGTGTGTGACAACAGAATGACTGAATTGAATACCGTCATGCCTCTATTAGGAACAGTAGCACGCAGAGAGTACCTCATAGATATTTCACACAGGAAGGGATACGATTTTGATTATATTCAACTTAGAAAAGACCTTCTTGAAGCGGAACGAGAACTCCGGAATGCTTTATGCAATAGAGGTGGGGCACTTAATATATTGGAGTAAAGAATCCGGGGATACCACACTTAATTCTTGATTCTTGCCTAATAGATAAGAATAGACTCATCAAAATAGGCGTAGCATCCATTGGTAAATAGAATAATTTATTTTTATCTGTAAAATATTTTAAAAAACTAAGTCTCTATATTTTCTTTACAGGGCTCAATATCTTTGAAGTTCTTCCACGGTTCTTGTGCTGAATCTAAGCGGAAGACTTCTTTATCTATGTGTCTGCGAAGCACAATATCAATAATCAATGTTTGATTTGGTGCAAGTATCTTATCAATCGGAATACTTTCAGAATGGAATTCGGCACTATTATAATATACGAATCCATCTAATCCATCTTGTGGTCGTGCGGTAACTTTGAAACCAATCTTTTTATCTTTTGTTTGCAACATTTTATCAGCATTTACATAATAGGTGAGTCTATTTTTATTCTTCCTATTCAGTTGTCTATCTTTTAGGGAGGTGTTCGGGGGACACAACACTAAACTCTTCTCCTCTTCCACTTTCTCTCCAATCTCTCTTGTCACTTGCAACTTGTAACTTAGGAGAAGAACTCCTTCAGCTTGGCCAGGAATCCCTTCTGTTTTTTCTTGATCTCCGATGGATCATTGGCTTCGAGTTTTTTATATTGCGGTATCACTCCTCACAGACCATGATCTCAAAACCGCTGTACGTGGTTACGGATTGTGAGGCTTCCTCTTTCTTGCATATCTCACATCTCTCTCGTGGCTCCATACCTCCTCCTGGTTTATCTGTCACTCTTCTCCCCCGTCATTACTATTCTGTTCCATTAATGAGAGGTCCCGCCTCTTCACCTTGACCCGTTTCCGGGGGGGCTTTTCCCTCCAGCGGTTACTGATCCAGGGCCATTGAGACGGGTATCTCCTCACGTACGATTCAATGATCCGGGTGAAGGTGGAAGTGATGGTGTAGATATCCCTCTCAGGATCCCCGCTCTGTTCATACTCCATTTCCGGCTCAATCATGATGGTGTGAGTGTCATCGCTCTCCCGGATAATAAAGACAGGAACAATCGGTGCACGGGTGCGAAGGGCGAGGACAGCGGGGCCAATCGCTGTCGATGCCTTTTGCCCGAAGAAATCCACCTTTACTCCTCCATGCCTCTTGTTCTCGTCGGGGATAAAGCAGACAATCTCGTTATCCCGTAAGCGGCTCATCATGGTCCGAAGGCACTCTTTCCACGGTTCCACGTAGATGAATCTTCCACCATACATCTTTTCAAGACTTCGGTAGAAACGGGTGAGCAGCGGCCCCTTGGGGTCTTTGCGGAGGGTGTGAAAGGGGTAACCGTCCTTTTCCAGCCTTCTCCCGAGAAGGGTGAAGTTACCGAGATGGCTGCTGAAGGCGATGACTCCCTTCTGTTTTTTCAGGGCAGCCTCGAGATGTTCATTCCCTATCACCCTGACCCGCTCAAATATTTTGTGCAGAAAAGGGGAACAAGAGTAGAGCAGCTCAACCGCACCCTTTACCATATGGATGCTCATTTCGCGGGCAATAACCTTGAGCTCCCCGCGTGTCTTTTCCCTGCCAAAGGCAACCGCGAGGTTTTCCATGACCCGCTTCCGGTAGGGAAAGAGAATGAAGTAGGCGAAGATGCCGAGCTTTTCTGCCAGGGCATAAGAGATACGAAGCGGCAGGTAAGGAATAATAAAATAGAGAGGTCTGAGCACCAGCCAGCCCGCAAAGTCATTGAACCTCTTTTTCAATTCATGGCCACTGATCATGTTAATTATTTCTTATTCTCTCCTGCAAGTCAGACACCAGACGTCAAGTCAGACACCAGACTCCAGACCTTAGGCACCAGACCTTTTTGGCCATTCCCTCCCTACAGTCTGATGTCTGAAGTCTATAGTCTAAAGTCTGACTCACAGAAGTCTATTGTCTAATGTCTGTATTATCGTCTAATGTCTGTATTATCGTCTAATGTCTGAATCACAGTATTCTACCATTGAAGAGGTTGAGTTGGATAGGTTGCTGGTTATTATCCCGGCGTCTCTTCCTTTATTCCCTGAGCGCTCGAAGTCAAGAGGCGGTTCAACGACGACCCTCTGGTTATTATCGCTATCTCTTACCATCAGGACCGGAACAACCGGTGTACCGGTCTTGAGAGCAAGGCGAGCAGGACCGGCGGCAGTAGCAGCCGGACGGCCAAAAAAGTCCACAAACACCCCCCCGTGCCTCTTGTTTTCATCAGCGATGAGGCAGATCATCCCGTTTCTTTTGAACAGCCTCAGCACATCCCTCAGGAAATGGAACGAGGGCTTGATGCGAATGGACTGCAGGCGGATCAGCTTCCGGCAGCCTCTGTAAATGCGTGACTCTGCGGGGTTCTTGAAATCCCGTATTGCCATGGCAATTGTATAACCCTCCGAGGCGAGCTTCAATACTATCAGGGCAAAATTGTTCAGGTGCGCACTCACGACAATGACGCCCTTGCCCCGGGAAAGAGCACGGTCGAGGTGTTCCCTCCCTTCGATGGTTACCCGCCGGAGCAGTTTATCCCGATGAGGGCCGGCAAAGAAAAAGAGTTCAAGATAGTTCTTGAAGAAATTTGCCATGGCTTCCCGGGTCAGCCCCTCGATTTCTTCAGGGTCTTTCTCTTTCTGAAAGGCAAACCGGATATTGCGGGAGATTTTTTTCCGTGACCCGGGTGCGAGAGAAAAATACGCCCTTCCCAGCAGGTCAGCAAGGCGATAGATGCTGTCAAGGGGGAGACAGGATGTGATGAAGACGGCCAGCCTGACGAGAAGCCATCCGGTCAGATAATATACTTCTTGAATTTTCTGCCTCCTTCTTTGATCTCTCTCTTTTTCACCCCATAGCCTTTTCTTCCCATGATGCCGTAGGTGAGTTTCTTCCCTTCCTCGACCCCGGGCTGGTCAAAGGGGTTCACCTGGTAGAGCGAACCGGCAAAGACGGTTGCTGTTTCCAGGAGATAGAGGAGCTGACCCAGGGTGAAGGCGTTGAGTTCAGGCAGAGTGACCGTACAGTTCACCCGCCTGTTTTTCGTCAGGGAGTATTCCGTTGCCATTCTCTCTGCTGCTATCAGCTCGTTCAAGGTATGCCCCCCCAGATACCTGAGACCTTCCAGTCCGGGATAGGCCCTGGGGATGGGAAGGGTTTTCTGGTACTGTTTTACAGCGATGAAGATGATGACCTTGTCCAGAGGCCCCTCCATGTAAAGCTGAAGCTGTGAGTGCTGGTCAGTCACACCAAGGGCATTGATCGGTGTTGGCCCGACTTCATCCTTCTTGCCCAGGCTCTCAGCCCAGAGCTGCCTGAACCAGTAGGCCAGGTCCTTCAGGGCATCGCAGTACGGCATCATAACCACCATCCTCTTTCCTCTCCTGACATCGAGGAGATAGAGGGCAGCAGCAAGGAGCGCGGCGGGATTCTTCCACACATCATCTCTTTTGCACAGCCCGTCCATGAAGCGTGCTCCGGAGAGCAATCCTTCGCAATCAATGCCGGTCAATGCAGCCGGCAGTAAGCCCACCGGGGTAAAAACAGAAAACCTCCCTCCGACCCCCTGGGGGACGGTGAAATCAGCAAGCCCCTCTGATCTGCAGATCTGCCTGAGCCAGCCGGAAGCAGCATCGGTAGTAATCAGGAGATTCTCCCGGGAGCGCTTTTTACCCAGTTTTTTTACGAGGAGGTCTTTCACAATAAGAAATTGTGCCATGGTCTCAGCGGTCTCCCCGGACTTGCTGATTACATGAAAGAGGGTTGTCCGCACCTCGAGGATGTCGAGCAGACCATGAAATCCGTCAGGATCGATATTCTCAGCGAAAAAGATGCGGGGACAGCCCTTCCTTTCTCCCGGGGGGAGGAGGTTGTAGAAAGGTGGATGAAGGGCATGATGCAGGGTAATTCCTCCCAGAGCCGATCCACCAATACCCAGGATGACAAGATCGGTATATTTTCCCTGTACGGTTCTGGCATATTCCTTTATCTCCTTCACCATCCCCCGCTGATACGGGAGGTCCATGAAGGGAAGCTGACCTTGTGCCCTTCTCTCCTGCATCTCCTGGAGGATCTGCCTCGCTCTTTCTGCTGTTCCGCTGAGTTCCCGTTCTGTAAGTCCTTCTCCCTGAGCTGATTCTGCCATCAGATTGTTGAAGTCAAGGGTAATCCTCAATCCTGTTTTACTGGTATTATTTTTCACGGTACCCATACTTCCCTCCCCTGCAGGTGTAAAATGTATCTACCATTAACCCTCTAAAAACTCAATTGGAAATACAAACTATGAAGAGATCTCTGAAAAACAGGATTCCTCATTGCTCAACAATCCGCCTGAGGCGGAACAATTCTGTAGGAGCGTACGGCCGTACGCTCCTACAATGCAAATTCGTTAGGGCGGGATTGATCCCGTCAGGTTAGTGTATATGCAACCAAGCGCATGCATGGGGACAAAATTGGCTTGCAAAATAGCAATGAGGATATATATAGTGTCTGCAAACGCTATAGTGAAACAGTGAAATTGGGTGAAGGTTGATGGAGGGCATTCATAGCCGTACTTTTTGGAAAGGAGATGCGTCATGAGGTTACGAAAAATATTTTATCTGGCTTTAGCCGTCACGTTACTTCTCCCGTTCGTCATGGTAGCTCATGCAAAACCAGTTGAAAATAAGGTCGCCGTCCTGATCACGGATTGGGGCACGCCGGCCGGTTTCAACTTTGAGTATGCCTGGACCAGCCATTCATTATGCCGCGTCGGAGACAGGACACACTATCCGGGAGAGCTCTGCAAGATCGGTCATGTCGGCGATTTCCCTTACCAGACACATATTGGAATCCTCCCCTGGGCGCTGACCTGTTCATGGCCCGGATGGCAACTGGCGTATGATAATTCAGGTATCTATCAGCTATCTAACGGGGTCTATGTGCCGATGGATCCGAATCTTCCCTCCTTAACGCCTGAGCTCATTCCTGCCGGGATTCCTATCATTCCCGCGGTTGAAGTCACAAACCAGATGACCGGTTTATTACAGTACCCACCGGACCCGAGGACAGGAGAAGATCTTCTCGCAGGCTGGTACAAGATAGGATCATATGATGTTCCATTCCAGAACGGGAGCGGGGATCTCTACGAGGCAGGCCCTCTGACATTTTTGTGGTATCACGGGATTACGGGTGGTCCAGACGAGCCTCCTGATGCTTATCTGGAAGACATTCATGCCCGCAAAACCATGGATCTGGCGGTGGAAATGCTGGAGAAGTCCTTCGGGGATAAGATCGACGTGCACATCGGTTACTACAGTACGATTACCGGGTATGAAAAGCATGAGCAGGATGTGGCGGAAGAGTTTGCAAACGAAGGGTTCAGAAAGATGATCCTTGGCCGCGAGACCACTGACAATAATAACTATGCGAATGAATTTATGACGGGAAATTTCGTGAAGGAAAGGCTCTGCGAGCTCGGCGTGCTTGACGAGATGGAGATCTACCATACCCGTCAGGTGGGAAGGACGCCCGAGTTTAATGCTATGAACATCATAAATCTCAAGAAGTTTATAGAAGCCTACCCTGAAGGAAGCAGGATTGCCATCCTTTACACAACGAGAGGCCGCAACTTATTCTCCAAGTCGAGTTCCTTTGCCATGGCTTCACAGTTTCCTCAGTGTAATGAGGTTTTTCACGAGAATGCCTTCCTGAACTACCTCTCGTGTAAGAAGGCCCTTGAGCGGGCATACGGGGACCGCTATGATCTCGTTTTTACCAGGGGAGATGTGGAAAGCGACTTTCTGCCGGACAACCTTTATAGTTATGGTTTGACCACCGCTGAACAAAATGGCGGATGGTTTAAGAATGTTCGCGATTCCATTCAACTGGCCAAGGAAGAAGGTCTGGACAAGATTATCATTGTCCCTGCGCATTGGTACTTTGACAATATCGAGGATGCTGTCGATATGAGGATATTAAATAATCTGCCGCTTTCGTCCAAAGAAAATATGGAGGCTGGAGTCTATGAAATCACCTCTTGCGAGGATATCCTGGGGAACGAGGTAACCTGCGGTACCGCAGGCGCTGCTGCAGAGATCACCATTTGCCCGGCTTACGGTAACGTGAATGAAGAATTTGCCACCGCGTATTATGTGGTTTTAAGAGGAACCCTCGAAAGGTTCGGGCTTTATCCGAAGAATGTAGACATCAAAGTCAGGGCCTCTCAACTGGTGACAAAGCTCAATGGAGGGACCGTGGAGGTAACAGACTTCGATATCAAGGGCGCAAGGATCGTGATCCCCCCTGACCCATATCCTGATCGCCCCGAAAGTTTTACCCCGGAAACAGTTGTTCCCCCCAGCTCCCCGGAAGACACGAATAACTGCCTCTGGGAAGATACGGTCATCATAATCGGTCAGCAGACTAATCCGCCTGCCATGAAGTCTGCTCAGCCGGTTGGCCCGGCGGTTCACTTTGGTCCCTACCGGAACTTCTTCAACCGGGATGTGACCATAACGATTCCCTACACGAAGGATCAGAAGATTGTAAAGGCCCAGGATGTCAAGGTCTATATCTACAACCATGTAACGGATGACTGGGATTCCATTGATGTTGACAGTATTGATACGGTGAACAGGCTTGTCACCTTCAGGACTCAGGTGCTCGGTCTCTTCAGGGTGGGAGTGGAGAAATAAGGTTCTGAACAGTTAACAAAAGATTTGTAGGGGCAGGCCTCCGTGCCTGCCCTTTTTTGGGGAGATACTCGATATCGTCTTTTCCCATCTTTTCATCAACCTCAACCCTACATGCAACAGGCCTGTCTCCTTGACTTGAAGGAAGTATCTGATACAATCGTGCTGGCTTGAAGAGAAAGAAGATGAAACTGTTTTCGAAAAAATGGGAGATCTGCAAAAGCGATGGAGAGCTTCGAGGGTTTCTCATGAAAGAATTACAGATTTCTTCTCTCCTGGCCCAGCTTCTCATTAACCGTGATATTACCGATCTCCCCCAGGCAAAGATGTTCCTCTCTGCCGGTTTGAGCGACCTTCATTCCCCGTTCCTGATGAAAGACATGAAAAGGGCGGTTACCCGGATAGGCCAGGCCCTCAAAGATAGGCAAAAGATCGTTATCTATGGAGACTATGACGTTGATGGGATTACGGGAACTGCCATCCTCTTCAATTTCCTGGAGGATCTCGGCGGGGATTGTGCCTATTTCATCCCGGAGCGGGAGAAGGACGGGTATGGCCTTAACCTGGATGCTATCAAGCTTCTTAAGGAGCAGGGTACAGGACTCCTCATCACGGTTGACTGCGGGATAGGCGATTTTGAGGAAGTCTCCTTTGCCCATGACCAGGGGATGGATGTGATTATCACTGACCACCACGAGGTTCCGGACAGGCTGCCCCCTGCGTATGCCATCCTCAACCCCAAGCAGAAGGACTGCCCCTTTCCCTTCAGGGAACTGGCTGGCGTGGGCATCGCCTTCAATCTGATTATAGCCTTGAGGAGCTATCTCCGTGATTCCGGTCATTTCGTGAATGATGCTCCGCCTAACTTGAAGGAGTGCCTTGACCTTGTCTCTCTCGGTACGGTTGCTGACATGGTTCCCCTCGTGGATGAGAACCGGATTTTCGTGAAATACGGTCTGAAGCTCCTCACCGAAGGGTCCCGGGTCGGGATAAAGGCATTAAAAGAAGTAAGCGGTCTGAAGGATGTTCCCATTACAACAGCACACATTGGATTCAGGCTGGGGCCCAGGATCAATGCGCCGGGACGGATTGACCGCGCTGAGGAAGGATTGAGGCTCCTCATTACCAAAGATCCCGGGGAAGCAGAATCTCTGGCTAAGAGTCTTGAGGTCAAGAACTCCAGACGGCAACAGATGGAGAATGAGATTGTCAGAGAGATCAAGGAACGGATTGAGACAGACGAGAAATTCCGTGAGAAAAAGATCCTGGTTCTCTCTTCCAGAAACTGGCATCCCGGAGTGATCGGGATATGCGCCTCGCGGATTGTAGAAGAGTACTACCGGCCGACGGTCCTGATTGCTCTTGACGGAGAAAAGGGCAAGGGGTCGGCTCGGAGCATTGAGGCTTTCCACCTCTATAATGGGTTGAAGGGCTGCGAATCACTTTTGGAAGGGTTTGGTGGTCACAAGCATGCCGCAGGGCTTACCATCCTGTCTGAAAAGATAGAAGAGTTTGAGAAGGCCCTTGAAGAGATTGCTTCTCAAAACTTGCTGGATGAAAACCTTATCCCGAGGATCAGCATAGATGCTGCTATTAATCTGAAGGAAGTCACAGAGAACCTCATCGACGATCTTGACCGCCTCGCTCCCTTTGGCTATTCAAACCCTGAACCAACCTTCTGCTCCTATGATCTGAAACTGTACAGTTCCATGGTGGTGGGGAACGGGCATCTCAAGATGAAGATAAAAGAGGACGGGATATTCTACGATGCCATCGGTTTTAATATGGCCAACCATTTCTCCCCCTCTGACCAGACGATCCGGTTAGCCTTTGTCCCCCAGTTCAACACCTGGCAGGGGATGAAGAGCATTCAGTTAAGGATAAAGGATATGAAGATCGGGGAAGAACAATAATAAGACAGGGGTCAAGGGGCATAAGGATTCAAGGGGAAATGTCAAAAAAGAATCCAGGAGTCAGGAGTCAGAATAATCCGCCTTGGGCGGACTGGCTTCTGGATTCTGTATTCTGGATTCGTACTCTGGTCACTTTGCTTCTGACTCTGGAACTCTTTAACTCACTCACTCTATAAGGAGATTCCATGCTCACAGACACCTTTCTCATTGCATTGAAACAGAAGTACTTGGATACCATTTCACAGTTGCATGCGAGGAAGACTTTTGAAAAGAAGGCATGGGATTTTTTGACGAAGGCAGGGAAGGTTGAGGTG
>JAPLJA010000143.1 GCA_026388815.1 Pseudomonadota bacterium | reverse complement strand
ATTCATCACGATGGATTTGGGGACGATATGCGTGTTATCACGGGTGTCCGGAGATAGATCCTTGACAGGGGAATGAGGATCGAAGGCAAGGAGGAGATTGTCAGTGTTCGTTGCCTTGTTGGTAAGCGCCTTCGCATAGGGGTCAATGAGGAGCTTGTGCTCGTTGAACCGCAACCCCTGGGCAGGATTATACTCGCCTTTGATTTTATACCCGTAGAGCTGTCCTGCCTTCAGTTCCTTGATAAAGGTATGCCAGATGAATTTTGTCGGATGTTCAAGCTGGATGATGTCAGTAGGTTCGCCGTCAGGCCTGTCAAAGAGGATGAGGAATACCTCGGTAGCATATTGGGAGTAGATAGCGAAATTAACGCCGTCCGGATACAGGGTCACACCCAGGGGATAATATTTACCTTTCAGGATCGACTTCGTTGTCTGGTGTTTTAATACGCAGGTCATAATTTATCTGGAGATGAATATTTACACAGGGAGGCATAAAGTGTCAATGAGAGAAAAAAGGCAGAGGAGAAAAATCTCTTCTCCCTTGAAGTATTTATACCGCAAAGCGTGGCCTACGGTCTTACGTAGGGGCAGGCCCCCGTGCCTGCCCATTGATTGAATATTACAAATTGAATTCAGGGTAACCACAGGGGGTTACCCCTACGTTGGGCGTATCGCTAAAAATCATATAATGCAAGGGAATTTTTGCTTAACCTTGACAACCTATTCTGAACGGTTTAATCTTTCAAACTGTGTAGGTAGATAAAAATAGAAAATTGGCATGACACGAAAAGAGATTTTAGATTTTTGGATTAAGTCGTCTGATACTGATTTTAAAGTAATGAATTGTCTTTACAAGGAGAACCATTATGCGTGGGCTCTGTTCATTGGTCACCTTGTATTAGAAAAACTTTTGAAGGCCCATTATGTGAAAAAGGTTGGTATAGAAGTGCCATATACTCATGACCTCAATAAAATAGCAGACCTGAGCAATCTCAACTTAACCGAGGAGCAGAAAGATTTTCTTGATGAGGTTACAACATTTAATATCAGAGCTCGATATCCTGATTACAAAAATAGGTTTTATAAAAAAGCAACGAAAGAATTTGCTGAGCGATATGTTAAAAAGATAAGGAACTTCAGGTTATGGCTAAAAAAAGTAGTAATAAGTTAAATTACAAAAAGATTCAGGACTATTTAGATATCTTGAAAATCCATGGCGTAGATATATGGAGAGTCTATCTGTACGGTTCTTATGTTAAGGGTCAACAGACCCAAGACAGTGATATTGACCTGGCAATATTTCTTGATACGGATGAGATAGATGGCTTTGAAGAGGACGCCTTATTCATGAAATTGAGAAGAAAAATAGATTTAAGAATAGAACCTCATTCATTCGCAAAGACGGATTTTGACCAGACAAATCCGGTAGTAAAAGAGATAATAAAAACGGGAGAGAGGATTCTTTGATCAAGATATGAAAGGAGTTATTTCGTTACATGCAGATCAAGGCAACTCAAATGAGAGTGGGGATGGTAATCAACTATAAAAATGACCTGTACCGGATTACGAATGTGTTGCACATAACGCCGGGTAACTGGCGCGGAATGGTCCAGACCAAGCTCAAGAGTGTCAAGACCGGAACCGGTACAGAGCAACGCTTCCGCTCTGAGGATTTGGTGGAAAAGGCTGACTTAAATACAGCAGAGATGGAGTACATCTACAAGGAGGGTGACCATTACTACTTCATGAATACCGAGACTTATGAACAGGTTGCTCTGCCCGAAGAGCTTGTTGGTGACCTGGTAGGCTACCTCGTGCACAATACCAGGGTCCAGGTTGAATATAATCAGGATCAACCGGTCGGAATTGAACTCCCCAAAACTATTAATCTGAAGGTGGTTGAGGCCGAACCTTCGCTTAAGGGGGCGACAGCTACCGCCTCTTTCAAATTGGCAGTGGTGGAGACGGGCATTACCATACAGGTCCCGCAGTTCGTCAATACGGGAGATATGATTAAGATTGATACGGCTGACGGAAGTTACCTGGAACGGGTGAGATGAGAGGGTATTCTCAAGAGCGTTGCCCTCAGTTCTTGAAACTGCGGGAATTGCCTGCATGTTCCTCTGTAAACCTGCCAGATAGAATTTTTCTACAAATTCGTCCACGTTCAGATTCATTCCCCATGTACCTTTAAGGCAGCTTACATAGTACCGAAGCAGTTTCATCTGGAAATCCTCATCGAGATCGATGTAGGCATCCCTTAAGAGAGAAGCAGCATCGTAGTAGAGCATGCCCTGGTGTGCGGTCTGAAAGTCCACAATTCGGATTTTCCCTTCCTTGAGGTGAATGTTCTGGGATTGGAAGTCACGGTGCATGAAGAAGAGCGGTTCTGAGGCGAGTAACCTGGCGAGTTCCTCGAACTCTTTGTTCAGTTGTGCTTCGTGGGGGAGCTCAAGGCCACAATACATTTTCAAGAATGATGTTTTGAAGTACTCGGTCTCCCCACGCAGGCTCTTGTAGTCAAAAATCCTCTCCCTCAGTGCCGGGCACTCATTCATTCCTTCTTTCCCCCTCACCTGCATCTCCGCTAATGCCTCAAGCGCCTTGCAGTAGAGGAAGCTAAGCTTTTCGGAATTCTTTTCTTGTACCAGCAGGGTATAGAGGGTCTCTCTGCCGAGATCCTCTAAGAGGGCAGACTCCGTTGCCAGGTCATAGGATAGGATCTCAGGCACGCCAATCCCCTTCGCAAAGAGGAACTTGTTGATCTCGATGTAGGATCGGAGGTCAGATTTATCACACCTGCCGGTCATAAGGATAAGGGTTTCATTGCCAGAGGTAATACGGTAGAAACACCGGTCTGATCCACCCCCTTTAATAGGTTCAATAGTGATTCCTGAAGGACTGAGCGATGTCTTTCCGGAGAGTTTGCAGAACAGTTCCTTTATTCTGTCTCCCTGTTCAGGGGTTGACATGATAGATGATCTCCCTTGATCTGATGCAGTCTTTCAGGTGTTCATTCTCTTCGACCTCAGTATGATCCCAGATGATGCAGTTCTCTAACTGTGCCCCTTTCCTGATCAGACAGTTGCTGCCGATTGAACAGAAACCCTTCATGGTTACCCCAGCTTCGATGATGGTTCCTTTTCCTTGATAAATAGCAGCGGAAAGTGAAGGGAGTCCCTTGAAGGCTGCTTTTTTTCCAAGGAGGATATCTCTGTGGACTCTGTAGTAATCTTCAATCGTCCCGATGTCCTGCCAGTAGTGATTGTTCACAATAAATCCCCTGATTTTTCCTCTCTTACTCAGAATGATGTTCAAGAGTATCTCAATGAGATCGGCAAAACTCTTGTCCGGGCAGTACTCTACGAGTTCCCTGCTCACAATGGAGATGCCGGTATACGCCAGACATTGATTTGGGCTTTCAGGTGAGACTCCGAGGACTCCGCGAAGATCGATGATGTCTCTTTCCTGATTGATAATCACGTTGTTGGCGGGAGGATAATGATGGAGAATCATGGTGATGAGAGGTCTTTCCTCCAGATGCTTCTTAAGAACAGGCTTCAGTTCAAGGTTGGTAAGAATATCCCCGTTGTAGAGGATGAAGCAATTTTCATCTTGAAAGAAATATTTTAGTTGTCCGATCGCACCTCCGGTACCGAGTATCTCCTGTTCATGGGAGATGGAAATCTGAGAACTAAAGTGAGACTGGTGTGCAAGGAAGGTCTTAATTGCTTGAGGGAAATGGTGGGTATTGACAGCTATTTTTTCAACCCCTCCGTCCCGCAGATGGGAGACGATGAGTTCAAGCAGCGGCGTGCCGAGGATGGGAAATAAGGATTTTGGCAGTTGTTCGGTTAGGGGTCTGAGCCTTGTGCCTAAACCTGCACAGAGGATGAGGGCTTTCATGG
>JAPLJA010000240.1 GCA_026388815.1 Pseudomonadota bacterium | reverse complement strand
CTTCTCGACATCCTGGACGATCAGCTTGTTTGTCCTCTCGTCAGCTACAGCGCTGCCCCGGTCGGAGAAGAGATGCTTCTCATCCTCAAGGATCTTCTTCATGTCCTTTGCCTTGGCGAAGTTGATGTCAATGATCTCGGTGACGAGGTCTTCCATCTGGAGGCTTGCACTCCTTGCCTCATAGCGCGCCTGCTCAATCTCTTTAATTGCGGCGTTGGTATCGATCCTGAGGACATTTCCCATCATGATTTTACCGAGGCTGTTTGTATCCAGAATAATTTCCAGCACCTGGTCGCAGGGGACGTCCTTCAGCTTTATGGTGACCTTGCCTTTTACATTTTCACTGGTAATGATGTTGTAATTGCAGGCATCAGCAATCAGCCGCAAAACATTTTTTATATCGGCATCCTTGAAATCCAGAGCAATGTTCTGACCAGTATACTGAGCAGCGGGCTTTTCCTCCCCGGCTTTCTTTTCCGCTCTCTTTACCGGTTCTTCGGCCTTCTCTTCAGGAGAGGGCTCTTCAGGTTTCGTCTCCGGTTTTATCTCCGCACTCTTTTCTTTCACCATTTTCTCCGAGGAAATCTTCCCGACAGAAAGAATCAGTTGCTCCATGCCCTTCGTCACCTGGAAGGGTGGCACAACGTCAGGGAATTCCACGACGAACCTCACCTTCTGCGCATCCTTCGCGACCCGTATCCTGCGGAGAAACGGGGATTCGACCTTTATCGATTTTTCAGCAGGAATATAAGCGACATCATTCACATCGATGATCAGCCGGTTAGGATTACTCAGGGTAAAGGTGCTGTATTTTTCGATCTCTCCGTTAGTCTGAATAACCACCTGGAGCCCCTCCTTCTGCGGATTGATCAGGAGGTTTTCAATCTCAGTGGCTTTTGTCTCTGTCTTTACTGCAGCCTTTTCCTGGGCTGCCTGTTCTCCTTTTTTTCCTGCCTTGTCAATATCAACGAGTAGAATTATTCCTTCCTGCCTCACCCTGTAGTTACCGGGCTTCTGCAGCTCGATGGTTATCCTTGCAAATTTCTGGTCGTCACCTTCAATTGCCGCCTTTTTGATTTCTTTGATCGTGCTGTTGTTCAGGACAACCGGATCCAGGGGAATATTGAGTTCTGTAGCAGGTAGATCAACGATAATCTCAGGAGGAGTGCTTAGTTGAAATGCCACATACGCGAGGGGTTGAGAACCTATCAGCACTACCTGGAATGCCGTATCCTGTTCCTCAACCTTGAGATCGTTGAGGCGTACTGCTTTCAGCGCCTCTTCTTTTGCTGCTGTAGGCTCTGGTGAAGAGGGAATGTTTTTCTGCTCATAGGCGCAAGAGGTGAGGAGCAGGGAGAGAGTTAAGACGGCAAACCAGAGTTTTACTCCCCTTACAATCTCTCTTTGGCAACTCATTTTTCCTCCCATTCTTCAGGTTCACGAAGCTTTAGAATATTCCTTTTTTTTACAAGCTTCCCGTATATATCAAGCTGTTTTTCTTCTATGACAACCTCTTTTTCTCTGATCTCGACGACCACCCCTTCATTCCTCCCGATAAGCATACC
>JAPLJA010000175.1 GCA_026388815.1 Pseudomonadota bacterium | reverse complement strand
CCTTTTTTCAGGTTGTGTCTCTATGCTTTGTCCCTCTCCTCGCTCTTCTCAAAGCCATGGCTCTATGGTATTATGTACCCCTATAGGTTATATTTTCAAAGATTTTGTCTCTATGCAATACAAATGCCGAACAGTATTGGGCGTTGCTCTATTTAAAAAGCTGCCTGCAAAATCGCCTCACAGAAACTTACGATTATCTTTAAGGTTATTGCCGCTACAGCTTGACATTGGGTGACAATCGTGTATATTATTGTGTACACGATTGGAGGACATTATTATGAAATTTGTAAGTGTACGTGACCTGAGAGGTAAATCTGCACAGCTCTGGAAAGAACTTCCCCAGGAAAGAGAAATGGTCATCACCAACAATGGACGGCCTATAGCCATCCTCGCAGCGATAAGTGAATCGAACCTGGAGAAATCGCTGGCGGCATTCCGACAAGCGCGGGCGGTTGAGGCTGTCGCATCTCTTCAGCGACGATCCGTCGAGCAGGGAACCAACAGAATCACGATGAACAAAATCAACGCTGAAATCAAAGCGGTCCGTAAAAAACGCACAAGATGAATATTGTCCTCGACACCAATGTTCTTGTCGCAGGCCTTTTATCGCCGTTCAGGTCATGCGGGGAAATCGTCCGCATGGTTTCGTCTGGAAGACTGACACTCTCATTTGATGCGCGTATTTTGTCTGAGTATTACGAAGTTCTGCGCCGGCAAGAATTCAAGTTTGAGGAAGACAAGGTCGTTGCCCTCCTTGACTATATTGAGTACCGTGGACACAAAGTAGCTTCCTCACCTTTGCCCCACTCCCTACCAGACCCTGATGACGAACCATTTCTGGAGGTTGCCATCGCTGACCAGGTAGGATGCCTTGTCACAGGAAATCGCGTTCATTTTCCTCCCAAACTGTGTCTGGGAGTTAACGTCTTTTCTCCAAACGAGTTTTTAAACTTTTATAAGAGACAGCAAAAACGGGGGAGACCATAAAGAGAGATATGACCCATCCCCAATCCCTCCGCCCAAATAGGAGGCCAAGCATGGAAAGACTTCCCCCTGTTCATCCTGGCGAAGTATTGTTAGAAGATTTCATGAAGCCCTTAGGATTGAGCAAATATCGTGTGGCGAAAGACATTGGTGTGCCAACTTTGCGAATCAGTCAGATTGTGCGTGGTCAGCGCTCGATTACGGCGGATACGGCATTGAGGTTAGCACGTTACTTCAGCACGAGCGCAGCAGTCTGGCTGCGTCTGCAAGCCCGTTACGACCTTGAAGTAGCGGAAGCCAAAATAGCAAAGCGCATTAACCGTGAAGTCAAGATCTTACAGATGGCACAGCCCACAGTTCAAAGACCGTATCCCTGGTGGAAGAAGTGGCAGGGCCACCTGTCCTGGCGTCCACCTTCATGAAGACGATGCCATCCGGTATAGAGAAGAACCTCATGGGAGTACCTTCTACCACCCTCTGCATGAAGTAAAGCCAGATCGGGCTTGCTGCCTGGGCACCAGTCTCTCCCCTGCCCAGAGGTCTCCGGTCGTCAAAACCAATCCAGACGCCGGCAATGAGGTCAGGTGTATAGCCGATAAACCAGGCATCCCTGAATTCATTGGTGGTTCCAGTCTTTCCTGCGCAGGGATAGTGTAAGGCAGATACCTTTCTCCCGGTGCCTTCTTCCACCACACTCTGCAGGATGCTGGTCATGAGATAGGCAGTCTGGGGACTGATCACCAGGAACATCCTGGGACGGTTCTGCTCCAGTATCACTCCATCCCTGTCCACGATTTTGGTAATGAAAAGTGGATCCATGAGGGCGCCCAGTGAGGGAAAGGCTGCATACGCCCTGACAAGCTCGAGGAGAGAAACACCCGATGAACCAAGAGCCAGGGTGAGATCAGGGGAGAGGGGGGACTGGACCCCCAGATTGCGGGCGTAGTTGATAACATAATTGACCCCAATCCTGTCAAGTATCTTCACCGTCACCACGTTCACCGAATTGGTTAGGGCCTTGCGCAGAGAAGTCGGCCCATGGTACTCACCATCATAATTTTCCGGCCGCCAGGGCTCTCCCCTTATACCGGATGAATAGAAAACCGGCGAATCATTGATCAGAGAGGCAGGGGTAAACCCTTTGTCCAGAGCTGCCGCATATACGATGGGTTTGAAGGAAGAACCTGGTTGACGCCTGCTCTGGATGGCACGGTTAAACTCGTTTTGAGAAAAGTCCTTCCCGCCAACCATTGCCCTGACAGAACCTGTATGAACATCGAGACAGAGCAGGGCAGCCTGCACCGGTGAACCTTTCTTCCTCTGTCCTTCCCTCTGTTCAAATTCTTCTATCCCCTGCTTGCACGCCTTTTCAGCCGCCTTCTGCATGGAGAGGTTCAATGTCGTATAAACCTTCAGGCCACCCCGGTAGAGCTTCTCCTCACCATATTTATCCATCAGGTACTTCCTGACATGCTCGGTGAAATAAGGTGCCTCTATCTGTACCTTCCCCTCATGGGGCATCAGGCGGACCACGGTCTTATTTGCCTTTTCTGCCTCTTCCGAAGTGATGTAGCCCCGCTCTACCATTCTGTCCAGCACGTAGAGCTGGCGGGATTTAGCCCTGTCCGGGTACCGGAAGGGGGAATAGGTTGCAGGTGCCTTGGGAAGCCCGGCAATGAGTGCAATCTCTGCCAGATTGAGTTCTTTCACCGTCTTGCCAAAGTAGGTCTTGGCAGCAGCTTCGACCCCATAGGCCCCGTGCCCCAGATAGATCTGGTTTAAATAAAGGTTCAGGATCTCATTCTTGGTGAGCGACTTCTCAATCCGATGGGCAAGAATCGCCTCCTTGATTTTCCGCGAGAAGCTCTTCTGGGGCGTCAGGAGAAGAGACTTGGTGATCTGCTGGGTGATGGTGCTGCCGCCCTGGACAATCTCCATGTGCTCGATATTCTTAAAAGCAGCCCGCATGATACTGATGTAGTCAATGCCCTTGTGCTCAAAGAAGTGGGCGTCCTCTGCTGCCACAAAGGCCTGGATGAGCAGGGGCGGTATCTGGGAGAGAGGGACGGTATAGCGCCTCTCAATGAAAAATTCTCCGATAACCTTGTCATCCTGGGAATAGACTAAGGTGACGACGCCGGGAGAGTAATTTTTAAGGGCCTGGACAGTGGGGAGGTTATAGGTGAAGAAAAAATAGGCACCGGCCGCTGTAACGATCGGAAAGAGTACAGCAAAAATGGCTGCAAAGAGTATTACTCTCTTGAATTTTGCTTTGATCCAGCTTTCCTTTACTCTGTTTTTCTCTTTACCGTCCTTAAGCAACCTTGAAAACTCCTTCTTCTTTTTCACTCTCATCTAAAAATTCCTGTTTTAAAAGAGTGATTTACTGGATTATAACAGAAAAAATAAACCTATCAACTCATTCTCTCCTGCATTCTTTTAACTACCCTGTCCTCTGCCTCTTTTTCTATTCCTTTGAAGAATCTCAATTTACTCCATTGCAATCACTAACTTATTTTAAAATCTTTATTTAAAAGTGAACCATTTTCAAGGACATTCGTATATTCATTATGGAGAGTAATTTATGTCACAGGCCAATTACTACAAAGTTTTGACCATCTTTTATTCCCGCACAGGAAAAACCCGTGCGATTGCAGAAACAGTTAAAGAAGTTTTCAGGTGCGAAGCTCAAGAAATTATTGATTTAAAGGACCGATCGGGATTTTGGGGATATATAAGTGGTGTTATCGATATCTTGCTCCATCACTCTACGGAAATATCTCCTTCAATTATAAAAACAGAGGACTATGACCTCCTTTTTATCGGTGCTCCTCTCTGGGAAGGAAAGTTCCCTCCTGCTCTCACAACATTCTTTAGATCAGCACACTATACCGGCAATAAAGTGATCCTCTTTGCCAGCTGTGGATTCCGGATGAAACAATCACTCTTTTATGAGTACAGTAACCATATCACGAAAAACGGCGGGGAGGTTATCGGATATTTTCACCTGAGAACAAGATTTAAAAGTATAAAGGCACTAAGAAAAGAAACAGAAAATATCCTTGCAAAAAATAAAGAAAGATGGCTGAAATTAATTGGCGGTTCAGCTATGCTTGGTTCACGAGAACAGCCTGTTTGAATGGATAGGGGTTTACTCTTTCACCACCAAAATTTATAGTGAAGCATGAGGAGCTGTTATGAATGAAATGATAAATCAATGAATGGTGAAAGAATGACCTCTTGCACTGATGAACAGTTGATGACCTCCTTAGTCGAACAGGGTGACCTTAATGCTTTTGAGGAACTTCTCAATCGATATGAAAAACCACTGTTTAACTACATTCTAAAATATATAAGCGATTTTCAAATGGCACAGGATCTCTTTCAGGAAACTTTCTATCGAATCTATAAGAACAGGAAATCTTTTAATCCAGCATTACAATTTTCGACCTGGGCTTATCGCATAGCTACCAACGTGTGCATAGATGAACTCAGGAAGAAGAGGCGCGAATTGGAAGTACCTCTGGAAGAGAACAATCTCGCTCACGAATCTTCCCTTCAGTTTACAGAGAGAGGAGTCAATCCAAATCCCATAAATCCCTCCCTTGAAGAAAGATTGATCAAGAAAGATATTGAAGAGAAGATAAAGGCCTTAGTGAAATCCTTACCTGAAAAACTGAGATCGGTTTTTATTCTCTCAGAGTATCAGGATCTCTCTTGCCGGGAGATCGCTCAGATACTGGAAATCCCGCTGGGGACAGTGAAATCCAGACTCCACAACGGCTTTAAACAGCTGGTGGACTTGATAAAAAAGAAGGGGCTTATCGATGAATTGCAATGAAAAAGAAGATCTGCTCATAGACTATCTCGAAGGTATTTTAGAGCATGAGGAAAAAGATAGGCTGGAATCTCACCTCTCTTCCTGCCAGAAGTGTCAAACGAAATTAGCGAAACTGAAAAAGGTGAGGAGTCTGCTCAGACAGTGGAACCCTGTCAACCCTCCCGACGAACTCAAGCAAAAGGTTATGGATAACCTAAAAGCCCTGACATTGATAGAAGAAAAGGCCAATAAGGAGCTAAAAGACACATCAACGGATGATGTGCTGGAATGGTTAAGGAAAAGGGTAAAGAGCGAACAGATTAGAATTTACAAAGTGCTAACCGATTTCCTCGGAATAGAAAAGGGGGAAAAGGTCTTTGACTACTATCTGGAAGAACAGTTGAAAGAACAGATGACTGCCCCTCCAAAGGGGGGGCTTGGAGTTATTTCCAGCGCCATAGGTTTTGACGTTGAGTTCGAAAGGCTGGAAAACGGAACCGTGAAGGAAACAATCCGCAATTGTCCTTACATCTCCATGGCTCATGAGCTCGGCATGAAGGTGAGTCCCTGTGAGGCAATATGTGTAAGAGCAGCCAAGGTAAGGGAAAAGTTTCAGCCTATCAAGCTAGAACTGGTGAAGAAATTGCCTAATGAAGAGGGGCTCTGCATTTTTCTTTCCACGCCCCTTGAATCCAGGGGTACCTAAAGGAGCGAGAATATTGTGAACATAAGTGCGCAAAACTTCTATGTGGATCCCAATATGTCTCTAGAGCAGCAGATTGCTTTTCTCCGCCAGAATTACATTAATTTTAAGTTTAATCTCTTCGAGGTCTTAAGAGAAGAATTGGGAAGCAGAGGGATCGAAATTTTTAAGAGCGTCCTAAGGAAGTATTTATTACAGGGAATTGATAAGCACAGAGAGAAAAGCTTCAAGGAGATAGCAATATTAGCAGAAATTCCATATAGGATTTTCGGATTTCAGATAAAACAGGAGTATGCAAGACCTAATGAATTTCAATACATCATAATCGATTGCCCTTACTATGAAGAAAGCTTACGAAGGGGAATAGATATAGATCTTTGCAATATTATAGAAGAAATTGGGATAGAAGAAGCTATCAAGAACTTTGGAGAAATTACCACGTATACCCGCATGTGTCATGGCGATTGCATCTGCACCTTCAGAATTAGGAATACCCTTGGACGATAAGAAAAACCGCCGCAAGTTAGAGAAAGGAGAGAAAAATGAGCGAGATGTGCTGGGATTTAAACCCGAATTGCATGGCGAAAAAAGAAGGTGCAGAAAAACAGCCCTGCCCTGCTTTTGAGCAGAAGAAGAACTGTTTTGAAATTGACAGGAAGCCATTTATGAAGCAGTTATCCGAAGAACAGAAAGTGATGATGGCAAACTGGATGAAGGAAAATTGTCCAAAATGCGTAGTTTATGACAGACATCAAAATGAAGTTTCTTCCATGATTAACTCTTTTGCTTAGCACCTATTGAAAGTTATTTTTGAAAAAAGTACGCGTCCCTTAGTTACCCCATGAAAAAAGGCATTGTTAGTTTTTTCTATTTTACAATTCAAGCTCTTATCGCTATGTGTATTCTCACTCCTATAGCGAGGCTGATCTTCATTTTTTTAGCACAATACAATTTAATTGATTTTTTTGAGATCTATGAGTCTCAATTCTCCGCTTTCTCTTACGTGCAATATTTACCAGTATTGTTAGACGGTTTTCAGTTTGCCCTCCTTCCCATTTAAAGGCTAGTAACAATGAAACGGCATAACGTGGAAAGCCTAATGATGAATAAGATGGATAATTTGTATACTGATTTAGAAAAACTGAGGATAACTGATATAAGAACTGAGCCTTCTACAGGTCCAAGGCGGTGGATATTCTTTTTCTCTGCCATTGTAATAATCATAACTGTTGTCGGGTTTCTTCTCTTTAAAAAATCTCTTTCCTCAAGCAACCAAGTCTCCATTATTACAGTTCAGACTCAAGCTTATGGTGACGCTCCTACTGTTATGACGGCGGGAGGATATATAGTGGCTGAAAGTGAAATAACGGTGAGTTCAAAAGTTGCTGGCAGAATTGCAAATTTAAATGTGAGAGAAGGGGATTTAGTTCATAAAGGAGACATCATTGCCATCCTGGATAATGAGGAACTGAGAATACAAATGGAGGAAAAGGAAGCAAATCTAAAGAAGGCAACCCTTAATCTAAAGTACAAGCAAGAACTTTATGAAAAAGACCTGATTGATTTAAAACGGAGGAAGGAGCTTTTCAAAGAAAATCTAATCTCACCATCTCAAATGGATCAGGTGGAAAAAAACTTAATTATTGCCCAACTGGAGTTGGATCGTGCACTATCAGAATTGGAGATTTGTAAAAAACAGCTTCAACTAACTAAGATTCTCTTTGAAGAGTCCATCATCAGGGCACCTATTACAGGCATCGTAATTAATAAAATCGCAGATGTGGGTGAGATGCTTTTCCCTATGAAGACCATGGAGGGGAAATCAGGTTCAGCTATAGTAACCCTGGCAGATTTAAGAGTGATGAACGTGGAGGTAGATATCAATGAGGATAATATAGAAAAGATTAAGTTGGGTAAACCTGCCCTGATTACCCCTGACTCCTTTCCCGATAAAACCTATCAGGGAGAGGTGGCCGAGATCTCACCCATGGCTGATCGTCAAAAGAATGTTGTGCCCATAAAGGTTAGAATTATAAATCCTGATGAATACCTCAAACCTGATATGAGTGCCAAAGTAACTTTCCAAGAAAAAATAAGAGACGAACCTAAAGAAAAGGCTGTGATGAGAATACCTCAAAATGCTGTATTAAATAAGAACGGTAAGAATATAGTCTTTGTCATAGAGGACTCTCGAGCAATAGATAGGGAGGTTCAATTGGGGGCTATTCAGGGAGGATATGTGACAATAGAAAAAGGCTTGAAAGACGGCGAAAAAATAGTAGTGGAGGGTCATGCTCATTTACATTCTAACGATAAGGTTAGTTTAAAATAGGAGGTTTTATGTCCGAACCTTTGGTAAAGATCGAGAATCTCCATAAATCATTTTACCGGGATAAGATTGAGATCAAGGTGTTGGAAAATATTAATTTAGAGGTAGAGAGTGGAGAGTTTGTCGGTCTCATGGGTCCTTCAGGTTCAGGTAAAACCACACTCCTCAACATCATTTCAGCCCTTGACAGCCCTACCTCTGGAAGTGTTTTGGTCGACGGAAAGGATATAAGCAATTTAAATGAAAAACATTTGGGGAATTGGCGAAACCGCAACATTGGTTTCATTTTTCAACTCTACAATCTTATGCCTGTTTTAACTGCCTATGAGAATGTAGAACTCCCCCTGTTGCTCTCTAATCTATCTAGTAAGGAACGAAAGGAGCATGTGGAAACTTCCCTCCGTATTGTGGGTTTGGAAGATAGGATGGAACACTATCCCCGTCAACTCTCCGGGGGACAAGAGCAGAGAGTAGCCATAGCCAGGGCCTTCGTTAGTGATCCTAAGATTATCCTGGCCGATGAGCCTACCGGCGATTTAGATTCCCAGTCAGCCAAAGAGATATTGAATCTGATGAAAATGCTTAATGAAAAGTTTAACAAAACCATTATCATGGTAACCCACGATCCTGAAGCAGAAGGTTATGCAAAACGTCGCTTACGATTACTAAAAGGTGAACTCATAGATGGATAATCTTGACGGGAACTATCTCACCCAACGAAATAGGATTTTTTATGGCTATCCCTCTTAAATACAATTTAAGAAGCATTCTCAACCGAAGGGTCAGTACTATTCTCATTATAGTCGGGATCTCTTTGGTAGTAATGATCTTTATTAGCATGATGGCTATGGCCCTGAGCATGAGACGAGCTATTGTCCAAACTGGCAGTTCAGACAACGTGATTATCAACAATAAATCTACCTCTTCCATTGAATTAAGCATGATTCCAGAAGAGGTGGTTAATGTTATTAAGTATCTCCCCGGAATCAAAAAGAACAATCAAGGCATCCCGCTCGTTTCACCAGAAACGTATAGCAATAGATATACTGGAAAAGAAGGAAGGGTCATCTGGCTCAGGATAAGAGGCACTACCCCTATTGCCTTTGAGGTCTATCCCTCTGTGAAGATCACTGCAGGTCGAAAACCTCATTGGGGAGAGGTCATCATCGGAAAAGAAGTGCCAGTCAAGTTTGGTAAAAGTCTCTCCATTGGTGATAAGATTCAAGTTGGGAAACAATTACACACTATAATGGGAATCTTTGAATCAGGAGGTAGTACCTATGAGGATGAAATCTGGATGGATAAAGAAGATATGAAATTTTGTTTTGACATGAAATGGCTCTCTTTTGTAACAGTGAAACTCGATTCCCCCTTACTTAAGGACTCCTTCATAAAAGAGATCAACCACAATCCCCGCCTGCCCATGGTTGATGCCATTGGCGAAATCGAATACTATGCCTCATTAACAGGAACCTCAACCTTTGTCCTGGTGATGGGTATTATTATTGCGGTACTCATGTCTATGGGAGCCATCTTTGGGGGCATGAATATCATGTACATGAGCATTGCAGCGAGAACGAGAGAAATTGGTACCCTACGAGCACTGGGTTATACTCCCTTTCATATTCTCGCTTCTCTCATCATAGAATCCCTTATCATTTCAGTACTTGGAGGAATCATTGGCAGTATGTTAAGCATTGTGATAAACGGATACTCTTTGGAACTCTTTGAGGTAGCCTTTAGCATTAAAATTACTCCAGCGGTTATACTTGTAGCATTTATTCTCTCCCTCCTCATAGGTTTTTTTGGGGGACTGTTACCAAGCCGGTCTGCCGCTAAGATGCACATCGTAGAGGCGCTCAGTCATGTTTAAACTGGGATAGAGTAAAACAACTAAAGTAATGAAATATCTACCTCTCATATATAAGAACATTTTAAGAAATAAGCGGAGAACTTTTCTCATTTTCTTTAGCCTTTCTTTTGCCCTTTTTCTCTTTGTCTTTCTCTTTACTGTGCTTGCCTCTATGCACAGAGCCATATATCAGCCAGGCATGATAAACAATCTTTTTGCTGTTGATAAAAGCCATAATTCAAAACATAACAATCTTCCTGAATCCTATATTGCTAAAATAAAAACTATACCTTATGTTGTCGATGCAAACCCTTGCCAGCAGGTTTTCACCTATTTTGAGAAGTCCACAAAAGTAATAGGGGTATGGGGAATCATTCCTGATAAATTAGTCGAGATTGTGGAGATTACAAGGATTGATGGGTTAGACACTGAGGGATTATCTAAGGAAATGACGTCTGCCCTGGTAGGTTACAACCTAATGAAAGAGTACAACTGGAAAATTGGAGACAGAATTATTCTGAAATCCGGAATGTTCCAGGAAGAGATACCATTCACCATCAGAGGGATTGTCCATGGGATAGGTAATGCCTCAGATATTGTCTATCTCAACCTGAGATACATACAGGAAGTTCTGAATAACCAGGGTAGAGTGAGCTTTATTTATATTAAAGTAGATGACCCCTCTTTCATCCCTCAAATCTCTCAAAGAATAGAAGCAATGTTTCGCAATTATCCAGTTGAAATAAATGCCTTTGCACAAAAAAGCTTTATGGACAGCATAGTTGACAAAATAAAGGCTATTCTTATTGCCTTTAGGTTAATCGGGTGGATAACAATTATTACTACCTTTCTGTTAGTGGCAAATTGTATAGCCATATCCATCAGGGAAAGGACGATAGAAATTGGGGTCATGAGAGTTTTAGGATTTTCTCGTGCTAAAATTTTGGCTCTCGTTTTGGCCGAATCAATATTGGTTGCTATTTGTGGGGGTATGTTGGGTGCAGTATTCGCATATCTCTTGCCTATCCTTCATCAGATAGATATACCAACAGCCATTCCATTACATGTTAACCCCGATGTTTCTCTTGTAGTCTATGGTCTCTTTATCTCTATTCTGATTGGTTTTTGGGGTGGGATTTTCCCTTCATTAAGCAGTGTACTCAAGAAGCCAAGCGATGCCATAAGAGGTATCGGCTAATTAATTATTCATGACCGAAAACAATCTGAAGGGAATTGTCATCTTCTACACCCGCACAGGCAAGACACGGGCAATAGCCGAAGCAATCAGCGAATTATACCCTTACGACCTGCAGGAAATCATCGATTTAAGAGACCGTTCAGGACTCTTGGGATATATCAGTGGAGTGATTGATATTCTTTTCCGGCCGATCACCGAGATTTCACCTAAAGAACTTAACCTCGATAGTTATAACCTCCTTTACATCGGCGCACCCATCTGGGGTAATAGGTTTCCTCCGGCAATCACCACCTTTTTCAGCACTGCCCGGTTCTCTGGTAAAAAGGTTGTTCTGTTTGCTGATTTTGGAAGCAGCATGAAAGACTCTATCTTTGCTAAGCATAGCAAATTCATAAGCGATCGCGGCGGCGAGGTAATCAGCACCTTTAAAGTAAAAACACGGGGCAAATCTATCGATGCCATTAAAGATGAGACCAGGCAAATCCTCAGGAAAAACCCTGTCCTTGATTCAATACGTATCCTGTGAAGTTAACGAGTTTTACTACAGGGTATGTATCCCAGAACTCTATGATATTCAGTGCGCCGTAATCCTGTTCAATCCTGAAAATATTTTTTAGAGGGATACCCATGAGATGGCAAAGGATTACCCTGTTTGTACCTCCATGGGCAACTATGGCAATATGTTCACCCTTGTGCTTTTCAATTATTTGATTAAAAGCCTTTATAACCCTTTCTTTTACTTCTACCGTACTCTCACCTCTTACAGGACTGAACGCAAGTGGATTTCCAGCCCACGCCTTGAACTCCTCCGGATACCTTTCCTGTATCTCTTCAAAGGACATCCCCTCCCATGCGCCAAAATTCCTCTCTCTCAAAGAAGGGATGAGGATCGGGCGTAGTGAATGAGGCCTGGCAACAATCCCGGCACTCTTTACTGACCTGCTCAAATCAGAACAGTAGACAGCAGTTAATGCTGAGCCTGCCTGCACGATATATTCTGAGACCCCTTCCATTTGTTCAGCACCTCTTTCAGAAAGAGGCACATCCGTGTGGCCCTTATACCGCTTTTCCTCTCCGCCCACTGTCTGCCCGTGCCTTATTAAGTAAAGAGTCGTGACCATACAATCACCGTTAACAAAAAGATTATCTCCGTAATCTCGCTCACTGCACCGACGGTATCACCGGTAAGCCCGCCGAATTTTTTATGAAAGAAACTGACGCATATCCGGCAGAAGAGATACATTTCTGTTAGGAGAAGCGCATAAAAAAAGGAGAGGGTATACGACATAGAAGGAATGAAAAACACCTGTGAAGAGATGAATGATAGAAGAAGCAAGAGGGTGGAGATGATAATTTCTTTTACGCCGACCCCGGTTATGAAAATCCTTCCCAGTCCGTCCTCCCTTGCTGGCCTGCCATGAAACATTGATACGACCATAGTCCATTTGGCGATTATCGGCATCAGAAATAATGAAACGTAATAAGGAAAAAGTAAGGGGTGAGACAGATAATCCAGAGCAAGAAATTTCAGGAGAAGGGTAAGGACAATACCAATTACCCCGATGGGACCGATGGTACTGTCTTTCATTATCGAGAGTCGTCTCTGTCTGTCTGAATCTCTGTCACCTCCCGATTTTGCCGCAATGGCATCAAGGGTATCTGCGAGCCCATCAAGGTGAAATCCTCCATTGGTCAGGATGAGCAGGAGAACAAGGAACCCATTTGTCAGTTCAGTTGGAAATAGCTTCCCCAATATGAAATTTGCAGTAACCAGCAAGGCCCCTTGAAAAGCGCCTACCAGTGGGAAGAAGGCAGATGACTCTCCAATCTCCTTCTCGGAAATCTCACCTCTCACCCGTAAAGGGATAATAGTGAGAAACTGGAAAGCAATTAATATCCGCTTGTAATCCATATTCATTAGCCTTTGCCTGTTGACTTATTCGATACCCCTGCCTCGCCGAATGTTGCCATCTCTCTGTAGATCTTAAGTCCTGCCTCAATAATGAGCATTGCGAGGGCAGCCCCTGTGCCTTCGCCGAGTCGTAAATCAAGATCAAGTATTGGTCTCAATCCCATTCTATCAAGCATTGCCCGATGGCCGATTTCTTGAGAGACATGTGCAGCAAACAGGTAGTCTTTTGTCTTTGGCTCAAGACCATAAGCTATCAGGGCACCTGCTGTGGAGATAAAGCCATCAATGACAACGGGGATCTTGTTTGCGGCTGCACCGATAACCAGTCCGGCAATCCCCCCGATCTCAGCCCCTCCGACTTTGGCAAGGACATCTATAGGATCTGAAGGATTCGGTTTATTTAAAGAGATTGCCTTTTCAATCACCGTGATTTTATTTTTAAGCACCTCATCACTTACTCCTGTACCCCTCCCTGTTACCTCTGATACAGGTCTCCCCGTAAGAACTGCTGCTATAGCAGATGATGGGGTGGTATTCCCTATGCCCATCTCACCGGTGCCGAAAAGCCTATAACCCTTCTTTGCATAATCGTTTGCAAGCTCTATTCCGACACCGATGCATTGTATGGCCTCATCTTTCGTCATGGCCGGGCCTCTTCTCATATTTTTTGTACCTGACACCACCTTCTTTGAAACAAGCCCCTTAACATCATCAAAATCACCAGTGACCCCCACATCAATTACCACAACCTCTGCCCCTGCATGTCGGGCAAGGACATTTATGCCCGCACCGCCGCGGAGAAAATTAAAGACCATCTGCCTGGTAACTTCCTTTGGATAGGCGCTTACTCCTTCTCCTGCCACGCCGTGGTCACCTGCAAAGGTAAAGATAACCTTTTTCGGCAAATCAGGCATCTCATTCTCGTAGATCGCAACAAGTCTCCTCGCAAACTCCTCAAGCCTTCCAAGGCTCCCGATAGGTTTTGTAAGGTCGTTGAGGCGTTTCTGTGCTCCTTCATAGAACTCCTGTTTGACCGGCTGGATGTTTGAGATAATCTCCTTGATGTCCATAACAATAGCCTCCTTAACCTTTCACCTTCAAAGGTATTCCGCTTACCAAAAGATTTACCTCATCTGCAATCTCCGCAACCCTCTGATTGAGAAACCCTGCCATGTCCCTGAATTTTCTCGCCAGCTCGTTTTCCGGAACGATTCCCATTCCGACTTCGTTGGAGACAATGTATATGCATGGGGCGCAAGGTATGAAGCGCAATGTTTCAACAAGATTTTCAATTTCATAACCGATGTCGAGATTGCTGTGCATGATATTTGATAACCACAGTGTCAGGCAATCGATGACAATCACGCTGTATTCATCTCCTATTCCCTTAATAACCTCTGCAATCTTCAATGGCTCTTCATAGGTAACCCACTCATCGCTTCTCTGGCGTTTATGATTTTCTATCCTCTTTCGCATCTCTTCGTCGAGTCCTTCTGCTGTTGCAATGTATGCCTTCTTCCCCGGACTCTTTGAACCTTCTTTCAGTGCAAAGGTACTCTTGCCGCTGCGCGCTCCACCCATAATGAAAACAATCTTTTTACTCACCATAAACTCTACCTCTTCAACTCTCCCGGTGCGTCCGTTCCCAAACAGGACTCAGGATACATCCCTATCTCTTCAGAAACGAGCACTATATAAGGCTTATGGCTGATTGGATTTTCGTTTACGATTACGATCGTCTTATAGACCTCCTCAATATTTTGATAGGTCAATACCTCTTGAGGCCTTCCGATCATGTAAACCTTCCCCTGGTTAAGAAGGATCAGCCTATCGCAATATTCACCGGCTAAATTGAGATCGTGTAATACCATAATTACCGTAACTCCAAATTCCCTGTTTAATCTTCTTATCAGGTCTAAAATTCTTACCTGGTGGGTGATATCCAGATGCGTTGTAGGCTCGTCCAATATGAGGAGTTGAGGTTGTTGAGATAATGCGCGAGTAATGGAAACGAGCTGTCTTTCTCCACCACTTATCTTACCTATACATTCATCTTTAAGCTTGAGGGTATCGGTTAAAACCATACATCTTCTGGATAGCTCTACATCTTGTCCGCTCTCCATAAATTGGAATTTCTTATAGTGAGGAATTCTGCTTAAAAGGACAAATTCTTCCACGCTCATATAGTTTGTCGGCGGGTTTTGGGTAACCACGGCTATTCTCCGGGACAATTCCTTAGGACTTATCTTCCATATGTCTTCTCCTTCAAAAACAACCCTCCCTTTCTTGGGTTTCAGGAGACGGGTTATGGCCCGAACCAGGGTGGTTTTTCCTGAACCATTGGGTCCAATTATCCCAATACATTCCCCGCGTTTTACTTCAAGATTTATATCCTGAAGAAGAAACTTTGAATCGTATCCACATACAAGACCTTCTATGCTGAGCACTATTCTTCTCCTAACAGTTTGCTGAAAAAGCAACTTTTGTAAGACTGCTCAAGTGATTTGCTTCCTGGTCAAGGTATAAACGAAGATAGTTCCTCCTAACACGCCAGTAATCACACCGACAGGCAACTCCATGGGAGCGATGATTGTCCTCGCCAGAGTATCACATAAGATGAGAAAAACGGCTCCGCAAAGAAAGGAAGAAACTAAGAGGATCCGATGGTCGTTACCTACAAACATCCTCATAAAATGCGGGACAACCAGTCCCACGAATCCAATTACTCCGGAGACAGAGACACTTAACCCCGTAAGGAGCGATGAGAGGATAAAGAGCAACCGCTTTGTACTTTCTACCTTTATCCCCAAATGCTGTGCCTCTTCGTCTCCCAGAGAGAGGGCATTCAGGTCAAGGCAAAAGAGATAAGAAATAACGAGACCCGAGACAGATACCCACAATACTACCTGTATCAATAACCAATTTGGCTCCTCTAAAGAACCCATGATCCAGAAAACAATCCCCTGGAGATCTTCCATAGAGGAAACAGACATGATGAGCATAATCAAAGAGGAGGAGATAAAGCTTAACATTACCCCTGTCAGGAGTATCCCTTGAATTCTCAAGCCCTCTTTTCTTAAACTTACAGAATAGACCAGGAGAACTACTAAAATCGCCCCAAAAAATCCCGAAACGGGAAGAGATACAACACCCAAGGTATTATTTAACCTGAGAACAATATTGAGAGCCACGCCCAGGGCAGCTCCGCCTGAAATACCCAACGTATATGGCTCAACCAGGGGGTTACGGAACATCCCCTGGAGCATTACCCCGGAAAGGGCTAATGCTCCTCCAACACTGAAACCTAAAATAATGCGTGGCAGTCGAATGTTGAAAAGGATACTATATTCTGCTGAATCCCTGCTGTTAAAAATCGAAGCGAACATTGCCTTGAAAGATACATTTGCGGAACCAACGCACAGGGAAAAAACACTTGTGCATAAAAGAATCCCACCTAACATTACTATCCAAAGAATCCAGCGGATTATTTTCTTATTCATGACGGGGATGTAAGATGGTAACCATTTCTTCCAATGTCTCAACAAAGCTTACCGGCGTGGGGCTGCAAAGTTTATACGGATCCATACTATAGATCCTATCATTCCTGGCTGCATTCATCGTTTCATACCCTTTCCATATCTTTCTTTCCTCCCCGCCATTGATGCCCATACCGACAATAATAATTACATCCGGGTTATCTTTGAGAACCTGTTCACGGCTGTAAAGACCTGCCTTTGCTTTTGAGGCAATATTTATTCCTCCTGCAAAGTTAAGATAGTCATTGATAAAGGAATCTTCGGTGATAGAGAACAGAGGCTTTGCTCCTATCTGTACAAATACTCTTGGCTTCTGTAACTTCCCTATTTTCTTCTCCAGAGACTCCACCTTCCTTTTTGCGGTGGTTATAATCTCTTCTGCCTCCTTTTCTTTACCGACAACCCTGCCAAGCTCTTTGAATTGCACGCAAAGCTCGTAGAAATTTTTTGGTGCAGGGAAGAGGACAATCCTCATCCCCAGATTTCTCAGTTTCTTCACTTGTTTTGGGTCACTTAAAGAGGTACAGATCACTAGGTCCGGCCTGAGGCTTACAATTTTTTCAACATTGGCTTTTATTACTGTTCCTACCCTCTCCTTCTTTTCTGCTTCAGCTGGCCTCTTGCAGTATACCGTGCAGCCGATTAAGCGATCCTGTACTCCCAATAAATACAGTTGCTCAGTTATGACTGGGCCTAACGAAACTATTCTCCGGGGATAGCTCTGAGCAAGGCCAAGACCACTCAGGTACCATATAAGGAAGATGCAAGCAATACATCCTATGCTGATTCGCGGCTTCTTCATCTGGTAACGCACAAGCTGGGTACTGTTCTTCTAACAGTTTGCTGAAAAAGCAACTGTTTGTAAGGCTGATCAAAAATGTCCAGATGCAAGGCGCCCGAAATCCTGAGGAGTGAGGCGTACTTGTACGTACGCTGCAACGACGAAGGACGACGGGAACGACGCAGATGGGCGTTTTTCAGCAGCCTGCTAATACATCGTAATACTGTTTGGCGGCAGATCAGTATCAAGAGGCTGAGTGGTGATCTCCCGATCAGTTGCAACTGAGAAGATTCTTACCCCCGGATGAGTGAAGTTTCGATCACCCACTAAAAGCCTTCCAGAACCTAACGCGATACCAGAATGGATGAATCCGGCCTTGGGCGCAAGGATGTCTTTCAGTTTCTCCCCCTTCTCCAGGTCAAAGCTCACGACGGAGGTATTATTGTCATAGGTAGCACCATCAATCACAATAATGTAACCCTTGCCGGAGAATGGCGTCATTGCAAACTCGGTAATATCCCCTCCCAGGTCTGATTCCGTCAATATGAACCCCGATGCCTCACGGGTATGGAGATCAACCGTCTCAATCCCTCCGTCTGTCAGGTCATAGAAGCTCCCTACCTCACTCGCAACTATTCTGTCCATTCCCTGGTGATAGAGGATATCGTAAGGATTAGCCCCGGAAAGCATTATTGATCCAATGATGGTATCACTTTCAATATCAATCATTAGAATCTCACCATTCCCTGCTGGTTCAAAGTAGTTGTTACGGTCAAGCTTTTGCAATGCCACATAGAGGATGCTATCTACTATCACCATCCGGTCTGCCTCCGGTACCCCATCTTTATCGGCGAAGAAAGAGATATCTATCCTCTTCAGTTCAATCCCGGTAGTGGGATCGACTACCAGCAGGTATCCCTTCTCATAGAGAGAGACGTACGCCTTATTGCTACTTGCCAGTACAATGTCGTGGGGATTACTTCCATTACCGGTTGAGAACTGGATCAACGGTTTCGCGAAATTTTGAGGTGAAAAGACCGTGATGTTATCCTGACCAAACCGGTTGACCACATAAATCTTTCCATCAATTGTCCTTGCCACGGCATCAGGACTTAACTCCAACTGATACTTTGTAACGCTCTGAGATCTCACGTTGATGGTGGCGAAAAAACCTGTCTCATAATCACTCGTGGTTACAAAGGCATATGGTTTACGATAATTTTCAAGATTGGGTACAGATCCTTCCTGAGCCAGGACCTGCTGCATACCTATGAGTGAAAGTGCAAGTGAAAAGAAGAAAATTTTTATTTGTGTGCGTTTCATAACTTTTCCCCTCCTTTTAAAATTTTCCCTCAAACGGTGGTCTGTCTGTTTTAAAATCCCATCCCCTTTCTTCCAAAAAAAACCCCGATTTTTCAATCGGGGTTGCACCCAGTTTCTTCACCCTGATTCTCCTCGAAACAGGATAGAAATAAACCCAAGCAGGTCTTCTGACTCTCGGATCTCCCTACTCCTTACCCCTTCCCACCCGGTTAAAACCGGATAGTGGTTATTGGTAAGTTTCGTCCCCGACTACAGCGGCGGGACCGTTCCCGACTTTCACGGGATTCCCTTTTAAACCAAATCAGGTACTTGGATTATTCTGTTTCCAAATTTTTACCTAACAGATTCGATTCCTTCTGTCAACTATTATTATAATGCATTATTATAATGCAGCGTTCGTACCATGACTGTGAGATGTCATTGGTGCTTATGGTGGGGTTCAGACCTTACGCCTTTCTTACCCGGCAGAGTGCAGACTTAAGCCCCGGGAATCCGGAAACCGGATCCCTCTTCTCATGGTCAGTAAGGAGGTTACAGTCGAACTCAACCCAGCCGTGAGGGATATGGACGACGCTGGGCATGATGCCTTCTGTCAATTGAGCCTTGATGGCAACCTTACCCCGTGGTGATTCCACTATTACCTTGTCTCCATTCTTTACCCCGCTCTCCCGAGCAGTTTCGGGGTGGATCTCAAGATAAGGCTCTGGATGAAGTTTCCTTAAGGCAGGTATGTTGCGATGCTGGGAATGGAGATACATAGGCAGGCGGGCGCCGGTCGTCAGCGTAAGGGGATACTTTCTGGCAAGCTCCGGTGTGCTCGCAACGCTCTCCATGGGTTCCCGGTAGACCGGGAGCGGGTCGTATCCATTTGATCCAAGGGAGTTCGAATAGATCTCTATCTTTCCCGAGTAGGTATAGAATCCGTCCTTCAGAAAATTACCAGGGAGCAATTCATGCAAGATGCCTTCCGGGTGTTTTTCCAGTTCCTCATAGGTAACACCAACAGACTGGAGGAGGAAATCGGCTGCATCCTTAAAGCCCTGCCAGGGGAAATGCTTACCATATCCCATCTTCTTCGCAAGCTCCCACCAGAATCGCCAGTCCGGCCAGCACTGCTCGCCGTCAACTGCCTTTCTCTGGAGATTTAAAGGCATCGTCCCGATCTCTTCCCGCTCAAGGAAAAAAGCAGCGGGAAGAACCAGATGCGCATACTTGGTTGTTTCTGTCATGAACAGGTCCACGACAGCCATAAACTCGAGTTTCTTAAGCGCCTCCCTTACCTTGTTCGTGTTCGCAAGCTGGGGGATTGGCGCACCGCCTGCAACGATCATCGCCTTGATGGGGCTCTCTTTCTCAACCATCTTTTCGATTACCACCAGCGCCTGTGCCTGCTTTATCATGCTCACGAACATGGGGTGTTCATTCATCCCGATGGGTTCACCTTCAGGTGCAGGGATACCCTCAATCCCCTCAGGCGCAAAGAGGGTGGGAGCAAGGAAGGTGTTCCCTCCCTTGACATCAATGTTTCCCGTAAGGGAGAGCAGGATATTGAGCGCCCTGATCGTCTGGACCGTATTGGTCTGGTGCTCAACACCGTTA
>JAPLJA010000028.1 GCA_026388815.1 Pseudomonadota bacterium | reverse complement strand
ACATGAGCGTCCGGGATGTCGCTGACAGACCCGCTCAGATGGTACGGATGATGCTGGAACTCTAACCGTCGGTGAACAACTGGACGCCCCCGGTGGTCAAGACAGTGGCAACTGAGGATACGGGGACCGGGGATCTGGTAGAAAAACTCCACTCCCACCGGGAGTATCTTACGCAGAGCGGAAAATTCCTCGAGCGGAGAAGAGAGCGGGTCAAAACTGAGATCAGGAAAATGGTAGAGGAAAGGATCGGCGCACAGGTAAAACGCTTCATCGAGGGCCGAAGCTCGTTCAATGCAATGGTGGAGGAAGTGGTAGCAAGGAAAAAGGATCCCTATGCCTGTGCACGCGAATTAACTGAATCACTAAAAAGATTACGATAAGGAGGCACAATGAAAGTAAAGAAGGTTGACCATATCGGGATTGCAGTGAAGAATCTGGACGAGACCATGAAGTTTTATGCTGATGCCCTGGGGTTAAAGACGGTGGCGACCGAGGTGGTGGAAGACCAGAAGGTGAGGATTGCTTTCATCCCGGTGGGTGACAGCGAAGTTGAATTGATTGAATCAACCTCTCCAGACGGGCCGGTTGCAAAGTTCATCGAGTCACGGGGAGAAGGTCTTCAGCACATTGCCTTCCGGGTGGATAACATTGAAGAAGCCCTCCAGGAATTAAAAAGCAAGGGGATCAGGCTCATTGATGAGAAGCCGCGAAAAGGCGGCGGTGGAGCCATGATTGCCTTCGTCCATCCGAAAGCTACCAATGGTGTGTTAGTCGAAATAACCCAGAGAGATTAAATCATGTAGGGGCGTATCATGATACGCCCTTTCGAATTTGCCCTGTAGGGGCAGACCCCTGTGTCTGCCCTTTTAGAATTGCAAAAAAATGTTGTTGAGCAACCAAGAATCCCTGACCACCACTTTAGCCAGGACATAGATAAATATGTTGGGGGTGATGCATGTACAACCTCTCCAGTAAGAAATTATTTAATACCACAACGCTCATCATTGTAAGCCTTAGTTGCATTTGGATACTTATGGTGCTTTTGGTAAATCCCATTGGAGATTTCCCTCTCAACGATGATTGGGATTATGGACGTACAGTATATTACCTTGTCAAGGAAGGTAATCTGCAATTCACCGGTTGGAGTGTACCGACTGTAATTGCCCAAATTGCCTGGGGCGCACTCTTTTGCCTTCCTTTTGGTTTTTCGTTTACCGCCCTGCGATTATCAACCGTTGTCCTCGGCCTCATCGGTATTATTGCTACCTACGGCCTCCTGAGAGAAATAAAAGCAAATCAGATAATTGCCTTCACTGGAGCTTTGATAATCGCAACAAACCCATTATTCTTTTCGGTCTCCAATACGTTTTTGACCGACGTTCCATTTCTTTCTGTTTCCACGCTTTCATTTCTCTATTTAATACGTGGCCTCAACCGTGAAAAAAGATTGGATCTTTTGATTGGCACTTTGTTTGCGTGTGTGGCAACTCTTATCCGTCAATTCGGAATTGTCATTCCTCTATCGTTCGGTATTGCTTATGTAACCAAGAATGGTATGGGGAAAAAGACCCTTCGTACTGCACTTGCTCCTTCCATAATAGTAGGTGCTACTCTCATCATGTTTACCATCTACCGGAAGACACTGAGTTTACCGGACTCAACAAGCTACGATCTGAGTTTTGCCCTTCGCATTCTTAGACAACAACCAATCCGCTCGATAATTTCTCTTACGATAAATCAAAGTATGATTTATTTGTTATACCTTGGACTATCCCTTCTCCCCCTCTTGATAATACGAACTGCAAACAAATGGCAGTCCATTCCTTATAGAGAAAGAATTTGGACTATTCTTTCATACCTATTCTTATTATTCTTATTTATTGCAGGGTTTTTATGGCAAAAAAGCCTCATGCCGTTACCGGGTAATATCTTTTATGACATTGGACTGGGAGCCGTTACACTCTGGGGGTCGGATACGCCGCCAAATCTGCCGTATGCTCCAAAAGCGGTATGGTACCTCATAACGTTTGCTGCCATAATCGGATCGGTAATGTTAATTCACGCCTTGTTTTCAGCAGTGGCGAAAATTCTCTCCTTGCTTGGGGAGAGAAATAGGTCTGAATCTGATGAATCAGCTTTCATCTTTGCTATCTCAACCTGTGTTCTCTACTTTCTTTGCTTGTGCCTTCTCCTCTATGCCGCCGACCGTTATGTCATCCCTTTTCTTCCTTTGCTGATGATCCTCATAACGAGTCCAGCAAAATCTATCCCGTTGCATTTACCTATAAATCGCCTCTGCTCTTTCCTTGTCGTAGCGCTTCTCCTTGTTTATGGCATATTCTCCGTAGCAGCTACACACGATTATTTATCCTGGAATCGATCCCGGTGGGAAGCGCTCCGCTATCTAACAGAGGACACTCATATTTCATCTAATAATATAGATGGGGGGTTTGAGTTCAACGGTTGGTATGAACCTGATCCTGCATACCGGAGAAAGATCGAAAAGAACTGGTCATGGTTATTTAGGAAGTTTGACTACACTGATTACGTAATCTCGTTTGAGCCTATAATTGGTTTCAAGGAAATAAGGCGCTATCCATATAAAAGGTGGATTCCATACGGGGAAGGTAACATCTATATATTGCACAGGCAATAATCAAATATTCAAAATTTCGCTGAGCAGATTAAATTCCAGCCTTCTTTGCCTCCTCCCAGAGCTGATCCATTTCCTCCAGGGTACTCTGGGAGGGGTCTTTTTCCCTCTCCTTCAATCTCTGTTCGATATACCGGAAGCGAGAGATAAACCGGTCAACTGCCTTGGTCACGGCAGACTCAGGATCCACCTCGAGGAATCTGCCAAGATTCACAATAGAAAAGAGAAGGTCTCCCATCTCTTGGACAATTTTTTCTTTATTTCCTTCACTCACAGCACTCTCTAACTCCTTAACTTCTTCTTTTAGCTTCTTCAGGACACCTTCTTTATCCTCCCAGTCAAACCCAACCCGTGCTGCCCTCTGGGTGATGAGATAGGCCCGGTGCAGAGAAGGGATTGATTTGGGAATCCCGCTCACGATCGAATCGCCTTCACTTCCGTCTTTCTTTTCCTCTCTCTTGATCTGCACCCAGTTTGCCACAACCTCATCCGCATCGCTCACGGCGCGCTTGCCGAAGACATGGGGATGGCGCCTCACCATCTTATCCCGCGCCTGTTCAATCACCTCTGAGAGGGTAAATTCCCCCCTCTCCTCGGAGATCTCAATAACGGTGAGGAGCTGAAAGAGAAGGTCACCCAGTTCCTCCCGTATCTGCTCCGGAGAACCCCCATCAATTGCCTCTTTTGCCTCATGCGCCTCTTCGATCAGGTAGTAACCCATTTTCTCCCGGGTCTGCTCCCTGTCCCAGGGACAGCCGGATGGGCTCCGGAGCTTTTTGATTATTTTAATAAGATCTTCTACGCCTGCACCTTTTTTTAACCGTTTTTTCACTGGCATATAAAACTATCCTCTATCAATTATATCATCGATATTTATTGAAAGCTTAAATGTACCCTATACCTTCTTAATAATATCATTTGTCTCATGGGGGTAGAAAGGGAAGCACACGACCGAGATGAGCGGCCGACGACGAAGTAAAGCAATGCTGTTATTGCCACCACCATCGAAAGACCCAAAGCTTCGCCCTATGGCAATCGATCGTTAGCTGTACCGCAGCCGCTATCGCGTCTTGATGTCAGCGACGACGGCATCAAAATCGTCCTCGAGAGTTCGGGTTGGCGCAAAGCCAAGCGCCTCGCGTGCAGCGGTGATGTCGGCAATCGAGAACCGCAGCTCGCCAGCCTGCGGCGGGCCGAACACCGGTGCGATGGACGGTTCGAGTCGCCGCGTGATCATCCGGGCGAGGGCCTTCAGAGACGTCCCTCGGCCAGTGCCGAGGTTGTAGATGCCTGGGCGGCGGCCAGGCGCGGCGGTCGTCCCAGCCACGATGTCCTCGACGTGGACAAAATCGCGCTGCTGCTCGCCATCACCGAAAATGACCGGGGGCTCGCCGCGCAGCAGACGGGTCACGAAAATCGTAATGACGCCCACATACGGCGTGTACGCCTGACCGGGACCGAACGTATTGAAGTACCTGAGCGCGGTGAACGGCACGCCTCGCGCCGCGCAGACCTGCTGACACACTCCCTCGGCGGCGAGCTTCCCGACGCCGTAAGGCGAAAGCGGCTTCGTCGGATGGCTTTCCGCAATCGGCTCCGGGCTCTCGGCGTCTGCATACACCGCCATGGACGAGGCGAGGACGAACCAGCGCACCTGTGAGGCATCCATCGCCCGCAGCAGGCGCGCCGTCCCCATGACGTTGGTGTCGAGATCCTCGCAGAATCGGTCGAAACTGCCGCGGATGGTGACCTGGGCGGCGAGGTGGAACACGCCATCCACTCCGGTGAGCGCATCGGCCACAGCTACCGAATCGCGCACGTCGCCGCAGACCAGGCGCGCAGCGTCCGGCACCGTCTCGCGGCGGCCGACCGACAGGTTGTCCAGCACCGTCACACGCGTTCCCTGCGCGAGGAGGGCCCGTGTGAGATGCGAGCCTATGAACCCCGCTCCGCCCGTGACCAGGGCGTGAGTGACACCCATCATGGCGTGACTCCGGTGGCGACGCCCAGGCAATACACCAGATGCTCTCCGTCCATCACCACCGAATCGAGATCCGACGCAGCTTCGACGACCACGTTCGGCATAATCACGCTGTTCGAGATCCGGATGGGGTAACGGATGACCACGCCGTCGCCGATCACGCTCCGTTCGATGCGCGTACCTTCCGGAGCGGTGACACGGTCGCCGATGAGATGCTGTAATCCGCGCCGCTCGAGCTCGATGAGGTTGATCGCGAGGAGATCTTCCGGCTTTGTCAGGTTCAGATCCCGCTTGACGATCGGGTGGTGCCGCACGACGTACCCGTCGTTGATGAGAATCTGGATGCTGTCGGTGATCTCGTACTCGTCGCGCATGGCGGTGCGCGGTGTCCGGCGGATCGCATCGAATATGTGCTGGTCGAACACGTACAATCCGCAGCCCTTAAGCTGACTGTCGACGTATCGCGGCTTCTCGATCACGCGGTGCACCCGGCCGTGTTCGTCGGCCTGGATGATGAAATTACGCCGCACCATTTCTGGGTCCGGCTCGTACATGCTCACCAGATTCGCGTTGGCCTCGCCGGCAAGCACTTCATCGAGCAGCGGCCTGAGCGGCGCCTTCAGGTTAAAGTAGATGTCGCCGAGCATCAGCAGAAAGGGCACCTGCACTTGCGTCTCGAGCGCGCCGACGGCGTGCGCCAGCCCCAGTGTGCTTTCCTGTTCCACGAACCTGACGCGGACGCCATACTTCGAGCCGTCGCCGAAAACGCTGGCGATCTGATACCCGAGGTGGCCGACGACGATGTGGACGTCGGCGATACCGCAGTCGCACATCACGGCGACCTGATGGGCGAGCAGCGGCTGATTCAGAATTGGCAGGATCGGCTTCGGGCTGCGCTCCGAAAACGGATACATCCGCGCGCCCTTGCCGGCCGCGAGTATGACACCGACCAGCCTGTCTTGCAGGTCACCCACGGGCACCTCCCGGCAGCTTGCAGCGTACGAGCTCGCGCATCACTCGAACGGCGTCGAACGCGTGGATTTTCTTGCCCTCTTCGAACGTCCGCCCCGTGAAGCTGACAGGGACTTCGGCAAACCGTGCGCCCCGCTGCGCAAGGCGCGCGGTGAACTCCGCTTCGAAATCGAATCCGTTCGCCCGAATCTGCAGGCCGCGGACGATCGCCGCGCGGTACATCTTGTAGCACGTCATCAGATCCGACACCTGCACGCCGTACAGGACCCGCGCCGCCGCCGACATCGTCAGGTTTCCCATGCGGTTCACCCAGCGCATCTTCTCGATCGATCCCTTGAAGCGGCTGCCGTACACCACATCGGCCGCGCCGGAAAGCAGGGGCTGGAGCAGCGGAATATAGTCGCGCGGGTCGTACTCGAGATCGGCATCCTGATGCACGTACACGTCGCCGGTCGCGCACGTCCAGAGATGCTTGATGACCCCGCCGCGACCGACATTCTTGGGTATGAAGATGACGGTGACACCGGGCAGCGCCAGCTTCGAGAGGATCTCGCGCGTGCCGTCGTTGGATCCATCATCGCCGACGAGCACTTCGAGCTGGAGGCCCGTGTCGACCGACACAACTTGCGTCAGCAAGCGTTCGATCGTCGCCCGTTCGTTGTAGACCGGAATCAGAACGCTGAGTTTGTGCAGCATGATTGATATTGATAGGAATTTGCTTTTTCGCCGATGAGACGCATGGTTGCCCACAGTCGCCTCCAGGAAAATTTACTATCGCTTAAAAACATATTGTTGAACAATCTGCTAAGCTTCTTTTCTCCTTTGGTTACAAATTCTCTCCGCTTCATGTTCCGGAAAGTTTGAATATAGCAAACGGTTGGGATAATTTCAAGACACTATATTCAGCAATATGTATAAAAGCTGAAGAGGATGGATATGAATAGAAAGAATATTTCCTGGGAAATTTTAGAAATTCACTTAACAACTATCTATGCATGACTGCAGTCAACAACTTCAATCTTTAAGCACCTTCTTGAGTAGGTAAATGCATAGTCACTGTTTTGCCATTTTTACGCTTGAAAAACTCAGGAAACTCTGGTGCAAAGGCTGCCAGCACAAAGAGTAACGGCATTACCGGAAGAATATAGCGGTCACTCGCGGAATATATACTGGGTAATATGGTCATGTAAAGTAGCATCATAACTACAGCCAGCACTATCATGGGAGAACGAGGGAAAAGCCTCCATGCCCCTAACACAGCACTTGTAATTAGCAATCCATAATATAAAACAAAGGAAAAAAAAGCCACCAGGAACGTTATTGGCACAGCGAATAATTTACCGCCCAGTATTAATCGGCTCATCTGATTGATCGCTACAGTGCCCATCATATACCCCATGTACATTCTGAACCAAGTTGAGTTCCTCTCCGGCAACCATGCCCGCAAAGCACCCTTTATGTAGCATTTGAGAAATGCAACAGGGTGTGCGACAATTATATTCTGAGCAGTTTTGGCTAATGGGTCCATCTGTTCCAGGGTGTAGTAATTGCTGGGGTTCTCTCTGTATTTCCACCTTGGGTTTTCGTTTTCAGCTTGTTTTACCAGTTTATCAAAGAAATATGCATACCGTGGAGACATGACGGAAGGAAGATATTCACCTTGTAACTCTGCTAAAGTATATGTCCCGCTGCCGGTAAAGAAGTTGATCTCAGTGAGCGTAGCAAAGGTTACTCGTCCGAGTGCCAGTTTATTGCGAATTAACCATGGCGCAAGTAAACCAATCACTATGGCTACAAAAACTGCAGTTTGCCTCAGAGCAATCCCCCATTTTTTCCCCCTGCTGCATGGACCAGATGATAGATTTTGCATGAACAAAACTATACCCGCGATAACTGGTAACAGCATACAAGTTGATTTTATGTAAAGGGCAAGCGCACACAACGCACCTAAAGATACTGGTCTCCAACGAACTGGTTTAATTATAAGCCAAAATATTACCGCAAAAATCAAGGTCAATGTGGGTTCTGGATATAAGTGCTGGGCATAATACCATGCAGCTGGCCACAGGGCATACAGCATACCAGCAATCATGGCTGTACGCTGTGACCCATTCAATCTCAGCACAATGGCACAGGTAAGCAATGCGATCAAAGAATCGAGAATGCATTGTACAATGAGAACACCATGCGGTTTAACGCCAACCATCATGTAAACCGTGGCGACAAAAAGTGGATATCCTGGACTAATGGCATGCTCGGGTTGATATGAAGTGGTGAAGGGGTTTCCATAGGTGTGATACCGAAGCAGGTTTACGCCCAATAAATGATAGGCCTCTTCATCCCCCCCAGATAATGTAGGTACTGTATTCCAGGAATACGCAAGAAAGATTAATCTGACACCGACAGCAAGAACAAACATTAATAACAGAGGATATTTTTTGAAAAACAATATGAATCCAGCCTTTCACATCAATTGTATACTACAAAAATATTCACTGTCACTATAAAAAGAAAAGGCACCTTATCTGTCGATGAAGGTCCTGTTTTTTATGAAAAGATTTATCGCCTTCAATAAGGTTAACGCACCATCGTCATGCATAGGTGATAAATCAGAAATGAAATCTTGAAATGATTATTCCTTGACACATTGTATAAAATAACCTATTGTTTTCCTTCAAAAATTGTAAAAAGCTGAAAAGAACGTATATGAACAGAAAAAACATTTACTGGGGAATTTTTCTTATTGCCCTCACCACCCTTGTCTGGGAAATACTCTTGACAAGAATTTTCTCGGCAACCATGTACTACCACTTTGTCTTCATGTCCATCTCCCTTGCCATGCTGGGATTTGGGTGCAGCGGGGTTGTTGTCTTCCTGTTCCCCAGGTTTTTCTCAAAAGACAAATGTGATAACCATCTCTCCCTTTTTTCTACCCTCCTCTCGGTAACCATTTTTATAGCCATCATTGTCTATCTCCGGGTAAACTTTCAGATTACCCCATCCTTATCATCTTTTCTGCAACTCTTCAAAATATTTTTCTTCATCTTTCTGCCCTATTTCTTTTCCGGAATCACCATCACCCTCCTTCTCAAGCACTATGCAAAAAACGTTACCACCCTCTACTGCTGTGATCTCATAGGTGCCGGACTGGGATGCATCCTCGTCATCAGCCTGCTCTTCATCTATGACGGGATCAGCCTCGTCCTGCTGACATCATTCATGGCAGCCACAGCCTCCATCGTATTTGCCCGGCAGTGCTCAAGCAGGATATTGAGAAGACTGAGTTTCTGTATCGCCCTTTTGTCACTTATCGCTTTTATCAGTAACGTCTATTTCTACCGGTTTTTAAGGATCAACTATGTGCAGGGTACCCCGCAGACCGGGATCATCTTTGAAGAGTGGAATCCCATTAACCGGGTCACCGTGACCCCGGAAAATTTTCTCGGGAACAAATCCTTGCGCATAAACTACGATGCAGCTGCTCAGGCACACATGCACTTCTTTGACGGAGACATAACCAGAATCCATTATTTACAGGACCTCATTCCATCATTCTACTATCAAATCAGGAAAAACGCTGAGGTCCTGATTATCGGGGTCGGAGGAGGACAGGACGTCTTATCTGCCTATATTAATGGACACCGTAAGATTGACGGGATAGAAATTAATCCCACCATTGCACGTTTGAATACCGCTGTCTATCGCGGATTCAATGGAAACCTCTTCGCACAGCCCGGGATAAAGATGTTTGTTGATGACGGGAGGAACTTCGTCCGGCATTCCAGTAAGAAATATGACATCATCCACCTGAGCAATGTGGACAGCGGAGTCGCAAGTTCATCTGGTGCCTTTACGTTTGTAGAAAACTCCCTCTATACAGTAGAAGCCTTTAAGGACTACTACCGCCACCTGAAGGACAGTGGTGTCCTGTGGATTGGCAGGTGGAGATTCAATAACGACTTAGAAAATTTCCGTGTTCTCACCAGTGCCGTCAAGGCTCTGGAGGAACTTGGGGTCAACGAACCGGAGCGGCACATTGTGATGATAGCAGAAAAACCCAGACCGGAGTGGTGCCAAGCCTTTTTACTCATGAAAAAAGGTCCATTCCTCACTGAAGAAATCAAAGCGATAGACGACCTGCGAATCAAAATGAATCTGGAGTGGCTCCACCACCCTGAGAAAAGGATGGACAATCAATTTGACGACTATCTGTTTTCGCCAGACAAAAAGGTTTTTTAAAACAGTATCCCCTGAGAGTAGATCCCAATACCGATAACTGTCCTTTCTTTTTCAATTTCCTGAAACCCATCCACTACTTCTGGAAACTCCCTGACACGTTAACCCACTTCACCTATCCGGTCTTCATGTTCAAGTCGCTTTTCGTCATTGTCTCTATCATGGTTTTTCTTGCCATCGTCCTTCCCCTGATCATCTTCAAGTGGGGCAGTTCTCTTCACAGCAACCTTGTGTCTTTCCGCGGAGGGTACATCTTCTACTTCACCTGCCTTGGGCTTGGATTTATGCTGGTGGAAATCCCCCTGATTCAGAAGTTTATTCTCTTTCTGGGCCAGCCCCTCTACGCCATAGCGGTTATCCTCTCAACCCTGCTCATCTCCTCAGGAACGGGCAGCCTGCTAGCAGGGAGGTTTTCCGATCAGACAATGCTTAAGCGGTTACCCGCGATTATTGCCATTCTCTGTATTCTCCTGATCATCTACATCTATGGACTGCCGATGATCTTTCAGACATTCCTGGGAGGAGCTGGATTGACAAGGGTTATCCTCTCTATGCTCCTCATCATTCCCCTGGGAATTCTGATGGGGATGGCATTTCCTCTCGGGATACGGCTCCTTGAACGGGACGGGTCAGCCATGATCCCCTGGGTGTGGGGAGTGAACGGGGCGTGTTCGGTTATGGGTTCGATACTGGCGTGGGGGCTATCACTCAACTTCGGCTATAATACGACGCTTTGGACTGCTACACTTATTTACGGCTGTGCCTGTCTGGTTATGGTCCTAAAACCAGCTCCGGTGCAGCAATAGAGAATATACCTTCAGCGAAATGTTACTGTTTTCTCCGGCCAAGGAGATAAGCTTTTAGGGAATCAAATAGATATTTGGACACTCACCAGTTCACGGGGTGCAGTCCACACCATCTACTACATAAATCCCGATTTTTGGTGGCTCAAAATATCACTTTACCCTATTAAAAATATTCTATACACTTATATTATAACTGTGGGGTGTTATTTACCGCATATGTCCCAACAAACCGGAGAGCAAGCTTACACATTACTCATTCAAAGAGATGTAAAATTTTCATGAGTCAGCGACTTGATTCGCGGTGGCTGTTTTTCATCCTATTGTCTTCTTTCTGGCTATTGATCTCTGTAAATTTCCTCATCACGCTGCCGAAGGTGAATTGCTTTGCCCATGATATGTGGGGACATGTCAAATACACCAGCCTCATTCACGTAGAAAAGAAACTACCAAATCCCTACCAGGGATTTCAAACCTATCAGCCGCCGCTCTACTATCTTATTAACCAGATGTTCTCGCCGAAGACTGAATACCACGTATTAAAAGTACGCCTGTTCTCGATTGTCTATGGTTTAATTTTTTTGCTGTCTTGTCATATAGTCATGGATCAATGGAACATACCAAGGGTGATTCAACTGCTGGTTCTTATCTACTTCATGAGCATTCCTGCCTTTGTTCACCTTTTTACAACCTATAACAATGACTCCCTGGCAATGGCTTTATCAGGAGCGATTACTGCTGCAAGTGTTAAATGTTTCTTCAAACCAAAGACCTCTTTGATGATTTTTCTCTTTGTATTGGCAGTTCTTGGTGTTTATTCAAAATATAATGTAATATTACTGTTTGTTGCAATAGGAATTCTTCTCGCAGGTGCCTTTATTGTTCGGGCCGTACCAATGAAAAAGGTATTGCTGATTGTATTGCCTTTAATGCTTGGTTCCTTAACCCTCATTCCCTATCTGAGATTTCATAATTATGCTTATACGGGGAAATATTTGCCTAACAATGCCGACATCTGGCCTCTCAGCCCCTTCTGGGATATTAAGAAAAATGTCGGCTATCTCCGCTTCTTTTTTAAACCACCTGCTCTTACCACAGGAGAATGGACCGACCCCTATGGCTTTGACGCTGATTTCCACTATGAATTAGGACCTCCGTTGTTTTACTGGGCCAAACGTACTTACCTATCATCGGTTATGAGCACATCCCTGTTTGGGGAGTATAACTACAGTAAAAAAGTCCCATCTGCAGACAAGTGGGCATGGATAACCTTGTGGGTCCAGATTGCCCTGCTCGTGAGCATTTCTTACCGGGATAAAAATGTCAGGGCAATGAGCTGGTTCCTGTTCCTGAGTCTCTTCCTGTTTGCACTCTTTATCCGTTTTTCCCATCACATATTTAATTGCGTGAATTTCCGATTTTTCTCCTGGATTGTTGTCCCTCTCTGCGTATTGACGGCTTCAGAATTACATAAACGCTATAAAGAAAACGGAAATAAGTATCGATTATTTATCGTGTTACTCGTAGCAGGAAGTGTGGCACATATTCTTTTTTTTAATACATTGAACAGCAATTTACCCTGAATGAACAACAATGACTCAACCAGATACCCATAAGAGCAAAGATTACGTATGAAGCAATTGATTTCCTTAATCCTCCCCATTTACAACGAAGAAAAAAATATTGATGAGTTGTATCAAAGAAGCCAGAAGGTTTTAGCATCAATGGGAGAATATGAAATCATTTTTATCAATGACGGCAGCAAAGATGGCTCATTGCAGAAGATAGTCGATCTTTCTCAAAAAGACAAAAATGTTAAGTTAATTGATTTTTCCCGAAATTTTGGTCACCAGATTGCCATCACCGCCGGCTTAGATTATGCGCAGGGTGATGCGGTAATTATCATGGATAGCGACCTTCAGGACACACCAGAAACCATTGAGGAGATGGTAAAAAAATGGAAAGAGGGCTATGAGGTCGTCTACGGGAAAAGGAGAACCCGCAGAGATGGGGTTTTTAAACGATCCACGGCCTTCATCTTTTACCGCCTTTTGAAAAAATTTACGAATATTGAAATCCCCGAGGACACCGGCGATTTTCGGCTCATGGATAAAAAAGTAGTAGTGGAAATGAAAAGACTGCGCGAACACTCTCGCTTCATGAGGGGGCTTACCTCATGGGTTGGTTTTAAACAGACGTCGGTTTTTTTCGACAGAGAAGAAAGAAAATGTGGTGAGACCGGTTATCC
>JAPLJA010000239.1 GCA_026388815.1 Pseudomonadota bacterium | reverse complement strand
AGGAGATCTCTCTTCACCCCTTTATCTTTTGGAAAAGATATGGAACTTATACCGAGCACATCCTTCAGTAACGTACCCACCTCTTGTCTTCCCCACCTGATTCCTTCAAGAGGGTAATCATCCACCAGATTGATCCGTATCTCATATTCACCTGGTTGAGTATCATCAGGCACTAAAAAGCGGTGACGTTCTCTGATAATCTCACCAGGTTTCCAGATATACATGGGATATATCCCTTGGGTAGGATTGTGATATCGCTCAATGATGAGCTGGTGGGTTCTGGGATCAGAAAAAGTGGTTTTGACAAATAACGGATTCCCTGTAGGTGTAATTTTTCGCCAGTAGTACGTGAGATAAATAGCATGGGACATACCTCTAACCACGGTAAGTTCGGACTTATCCAAGTCGTATCCCAAAAGCTCAATTTTCCCGTCAAAGATATAATGTACTGGAAATTTACAGGGTGCTTCTTTTACTACAAACTGTTCACGTACCCCTTCAAGATTTCTCGGAAGCCACCCTTCAATCCGGTAGATATCAAGCTCAAATGAGTGAAGGATAGTTGGAGTATTGTAATAATCTGTGCTGAAGGATGCTACCTGTTTCTGATTCAGCATCTTTTTCTCTCCGTATTCTGCCTTATACACTCCGGTAAAGATGTCACAGTCAGGGAAACAGGAGTACATAATATAATTAGCTTTTTTATACCTTAGATATTCTCCGCAATTATGCACGAGCAGGTAGGGATAGACTTCTGAATTCACCAGACCTCCTAAATCGATGATCTCACGATTGGAGATATACTTGATAATACCAATGTCGAAACCTGCTATGCGGTCTGAAGAAGATGTATTGTTCTTTATCCACTCTGCTGCTTTAATATACACCTTCTCTATCTGTTCAATGTTCCCTCGATAAACTTCCTTCCAGTATGGAAGATTAAGGATATTAATGATAAGAACTGCTATCATGAAAAAAGGCACCAAATACTTTCCCAAATTTTTCCATCTCTCTTCTAATGTCGCTAAGGCATAGGTGGAAAGAATGGCGATCATCGGAAAAATCCCGGATATGTACCTCAAGTGATGAGCCATTGTGCGGAAAAAAAGGGCATAGATGCCTATATGGAATATTCCCCACAAGATAACGAGCCACAGAAGATGGTGTTTTTTTACCTGCTCTATAACTTTGAAACTCTTCTTCTTCCTTACCAGTAACCATATTTTAAAGCCAAACACGAAAAGTATGAGCAATAAGAGAGAAAAGATTTGGGGATTATAAAAAAAGAGATATTTAAAACAGGCTAAAAGAAATGAAACCGTCCGGGCAGGTCGAAATTCGCCATCCACCCAAGTAATAGTCTTGCCCTGGGCAGTAGTAGGGATGAGGTCACCGGTTACCAGATAACTGAAGATGAGGTAAGGCATATATACCAATACCATTGTTAAATAACCTCTATACCCTTTTTTGTTCTGCAAAAGGTCGACAATTACGATCGCCAAAATCAGAGTTCCCTCGGTAATGCGAGTAAGGAGGAGTAAGCCCAGGGACAGGCCAGTTTTCACGGTAAGGCCATGGTGACGGTAGAGGTAGATGCTGAGAAGGGAAAAAAAGTGGACGAGGAGGGTTTCCATGCCGGAGAAGAGGTACCAGTGGATATTCCCATTCAAGAGGTACATGGATGTACTAAAGAGGACGAGGGGATACTCTATTTTTTCTCCTTCCCCGGGAATTTCAGAAAGGAGATCTTTTGTTATCAAGCCAACCAGCAGGCCACAGCAGAGGAAGAGGATGAGAGAGAAGAAGATAGTTGAATAATAGATATCGAGCCCCAGGTGGAAAAAGAGGGAGAGGATCATAACCCAGAGGGGACTGGTGGTTCCCATGCTCGGCTCACCCTGATTAAATGAGAATCCCCATCCCTGAGCTAAATTCCTGGCGTAAACCAAGTGGATGTAGGTATCATCAAGAGGGAAAATGTGGTAAATCCTTGGATAAGAAAAGAGAAGGACTGTCGTAATGAGACTGATCAGGATAAAAGGAAGGGCAAGAGGGTAATAGGATCGATCCATGTCAAATAGTTCTTTTCAAATCACCCTTTTTGTATTAAAGAATCGTGATAAGCGCACCGTGTAACACCCGGTTTGAAGGAATCATAAAGGGGAACGGGTTCAAAGTCAAATCTTAATCAGAGAGCGGCTCATGTCAAAGGAGAACGCAACGAAGAGAAATGATCTGTTTGCAATCTGTATTCTCGCTGCGTTCTTTCTTCTCATGGTACTCCTTCTCTATGCCTACGAAAACTACCCCATTGATGATGACTGGTCTTACATCTGGGCGGTGAAAAACTTTTTCTCCACCGGTCAGATGAAATTTACTGACTGGACTGCCCCGAGCTTAGTTTCTCAGGTCTGGTGGGGGTGGATTTTTTCTTACCTCTTCGGTTTCTCGTTTGCAACCATGAGGCTGTCTATACTGGTCATCTCCTTTGTTGGATTGGCCTTCTTTTACCGCCTGGTTCGTGAAGTGGGGCACGGGTACTCTGCAAGCCTCTGTATAACCCTCCTCCTCCTCGTCAATCCCTGTTCATTCCCTCTCACTTTTACCTTCTTTACCGACATCCCCTTCCTTTCTCTCCTCATCATTTCAGCCTATTTCTTTTTCAAAGGTGAGAAAGATGACCGGGATCTCCCTTTCTTGTTCGGCTCGATCATTTCCTCCCTCGCCCTCCTTATCAGGCAGAATGGCCTGCTCATACCGATTGCTGTTTGCATCTACCTGGCGGTAAAGGAAATGGATAAGAAAAAGGCCATCAAAAGGGGATTGCTTACCATAGCACTGCCGCTGATCACCTTTGCCATCTTCATCTACTGGTTGAACGTAATCCACGGCCAGACCGCTGAGTCATTCAAACACGCACATGAGATCAAAGAGAATTTTCTTAAGCCACAACTTCTCCTGTTTAAAATCTTGTGGCGGCCTTTTGTCATTCTGGAGTTCATTGGCTTTTCCCTCATACCATTAAGTTTTGCCTGTGTATCGAAGTTGCGGAGCGTTGAAAAAGGAACCTCTCCGCTCTTCATCCTTTTTATGTCCTCCGGTATCCTCTTCTTTCTCTTTTTTGAACACGTGGGCCTGTTTCCATCCATCTACCAGTGGGCAGATGGCTTTAAGTTTGCTTTTATCTCGGAATATGGAATCCGGGGGATATTCAATATCCTCATCCTTTTCTTCAAGCTGATCGATTTCGCCTCAGTCTTCTCTATCACCATCCTGGTCTACCTCCTCATAAAGCAATGGCCGATGCTGAAGGAAAAGTTTTCCGCCCCTTCACCCTTTTTCCTTCTCCTCACAATCGGCCTCTTCCAGCTTCTCTTCCTCTTTGTTACCCGCAAGTGGTACAGCCGGTATTTCATTACCGTCCTCCCCTTCTTCCTTATCGTGCTTCTTGAAGGCCAGAAAAAGGAACAGACAGAGAAAAAGATTCTCCTCCCGCTGCTCTTTCTCTTCTTCCTTTTCTCCCTCGTGATTTGCCAGGACTTTATGGCCTGGAATCAGACCAGGTGGAGAGCAGGAAAGGAGCTGTTGAACGAAGGCATACCAGCTCATACGATCTCCGCAGGCTTCCCCTGGGATTGCTGGCATTCCTATGATTATTCAAAAGCTCACCCCCTGGAAGTCACTACTCAAAAAGGGGAGGTTCCCTGGTGGATAGAAGACCTGACACCGGCAGTCGATCCTGCATACGTCATTTCCAGTTCCCCTCACCTCATTTCCGATTCTTCTAACCGGAACTACTTTCAGACTGATCAGTATCAGGTATACAAAGCATATGATTACTTCAGCCTCTTCTATCTCATGAAGAAAAGGGTGTATGTCCTGAAGAGAGGGGAGAGAAGAGAAAGCCGTTTCGCCGGTGAAATATATTTCGACTTCTTAAAAAATCTTCCTTTGATGGAAGTTAAAAAGAAGGAAGGGGAAGATATCAGGGCAGGAGCGGTAACCATACGGGAAGCGAGAAAAGAGGCATTGCTACAGCCTCTCAACACTCAGGTCACCTTTCGAATTGCTCTCCCCCGGAAGCCCTGCGTCCTGAAGATGAACCTGGGGGGTCTTGCTGATCGCGGCGCACAGGAGGAAAACGGCATCCTCTTCAAAATCCTCATTGATGATGCCCTGATCGACAACTTAGAAGGGATAGTCGGCGTTATGGGTACTGAGCACCGGAACGCATTTATGAAACCACGTGCCCTTTTTGCTAAACCACGGACCTTTTTTATCCACTATCTCAAGCCCTCTGATCAGAAATGGCAGGAAACGTACCTCGACTTCTCTCATTTTTCAGGGAAGGTGATTGATCTCACCTTCTCAGTAGCCGCCTGGCCTCACCCCGAGGAGCAATCCATGGTTGCCTGCTGGGGTGAACCGATTATCATGGTAGAGCATTAGTGTCTAAACAAGAGAGTGCTTCACTTGCAAAGAACTTAATGTTTTCATTGAGAAAATCAAAGAATTTTTAATCAAAGAATTTTTAATTGACATCCTTAGCCGTTCGTATTATTTTCATTGAAAACATCTTTGCTACGTTCCAAAGCTTTTATTTTTTAACCCACCTTACAGGAGGTATAGTTATGAAAAAGATTTGTGTTATATCCCTGCTGTTTTTGTTTTTTGCTTCAACTGCCTTTGCAGCCATATCAAAACCAAACACAATTGATCCAGCAAAAGATAAGGAGATTAGGTCGAGGCTCGGCATTCTTCAGATACCATTTATCAAGAACGAATCACAGATTAAAGATAGCAAGGTTAGGTATTATGCAAACACCTTTGCAGGTACGGTCTTTGTCACAGACGATGGGATAACCTATTCGCTGAGAGGTAAGAGCATGGAGCATGTAGGGGCGCCGCTTGCTGCGCCCTTTGTAGGGGCGCCCATTAACCAGTGTGTCCGCCCAGAGTATAGAGCGGAGAACAAAGACAAAGAAGAAGTAAAGGGTTGGGTTATAAAAGAAAGATTGCTGAATGCAAGAAAGACAAAGGCAGTAGGAATAGAAAAGGCAGAGACAAAGGTAAGCTATTTTAAAGGAAAAGACCAGAGTAACTGGAAGAGCAATATTCCGACCTACCAGGAGGTAGGGCTGGGCGAGGTATATGATCATATAAATTTAAGCCTCAAGGCTTACGGCAAGAACATAGAGAAGCTCTTTACTATAGAGAAAGGTGGAAGGCCTGAGGATATTAGGATAAAGGTTGAAGGTGCAAAGGGGTTAAAGGTAAATGAGAAGGGTGAGCTTGAGATAGAGACCGGGATGGGTCCACTTAGAATGACTCGACCTCTTGCTTATCAGGAGATTGATGGCAAGAGAATTGAAGTAGCCGCAGCCTATACAATTCCGCATTCACAACTTTCTTCCCCGAACCCCGAATCCCTAACTCCCAACCCCAATCTAATTTATAGTTTTAAGGTAAAAGATTACAACAAAAACTATCCCTTAATTATTGATCCCCTTTTAGCATCAACATTTATCGGCGGAAGTTATGGAGCCAGCATCCAGGCCATAGCCATTGATAAATCAGGGAATGTCCTCATTGCTGGAGAAACAGAGTCATCTGATTTCCCAACTACCTCAGGGGCGTATGATACTTCATACAACGGGGGGGGAGAGTGGGGAGGAGATGTTTTTGTCTCAAAGCTCAATAGCTCCCTTACAACCCTTATGGCATCCACATTCCTCGGCGGAAAAGACGAGGATGATGCCTATGGCCTTGCCATCGATTCATCAGGAAATGTCTTCGTTGCAGGGTACACATCTTCATCTGATTTTCCAACTACTTCAGGGGTGTATGATACATCTTATAATGGCGGTGATGAGGATGTCTTTGTTTCAAAATTCAATAGCTCTCTTACCACCCTTATGGCATCCACATTTATTGGAGGAAGTGGTTATGAAGGATACGGAAGTGTGCTTGCTATAGACTCGTCAGGGAATGTCTTTGTTGCGGGGGAGTCATCTTCATCTAATTTCCCAACCACTTCAGGGGCGTATGATACATCTTATAATGGCGGTGATCGGGATGTCTTTGTTTCAAAATTCAATAGCTCTCTTACAACCCTTATGGCATCCACATTTATTGGAGGAAGTGGTTATGATGACTACGGTAAAGCCCTTGCCATCGATTCATCAGGGAACATTTTTATTGCTGGGGGGACATCCTCACCTGATTTTCCAACTACTCCAGGGGTGTACAGTAGATCACTTAAAGCAGTTGGCGGTGTTGATGGTTTTGTCTCCAAGTTCAATAATTCCCTTGCATCCCTTTTAGCATCCACATTTATTGGAGGGGCTGAGGGTGGTGACTATATCGGTAATCTTGCCATAGACAAGTCAGGAAATGTGTTTGTCTTTGGAACTACATTTGCTAATGATTTTCCCACTACTTCAATGGCGTATGATACATCACATAATGGCGGAGCTAGGGATGACTTTGTTTCAAAGCTGAATAGCAACCTTACCACCCTTCTCGCATCTACATATATTGGAGGAAATGAGGATGAGAGTGAGCACGCTGAAGCTATTGTCATAGATTCTTCAGGCAATGTGTTTATTGCATCAGAGACGGGTTCTTCTAATTTTCCAACTACTGCAGGGGCGTATGATAGATCATTAGATGGCTACGGTGATGTCTTTGTCTCAAAGTTCAATAACACGCTTACATCTCTTCTCGCATCAACATTTCTTGGAGGAAGTGATTCTGAGGGAGTTCGCCCTGTGCTTGCTATAGACTCGTCAGGGAACATTTTTATTGCTGGAGGGACATCCTCATCTGATTTTCCTACCACCCCAGGGGCGTATGATACATCCTGGATAGACACATCACCGTATTGGGATGGCTTTATCTCAAAGCTGGATAAAAATCTTTCTGCAGGTACAGGCCCATCCTGCACTTACACAATCGATCCTACCAGTAAATCATTCAGTTATCAGGGAGGTACAGGAATTGTAAGTGTAACTGCATCAGAAAGCAGTTGCAGTTGGACTGCAACAAGTAATGATGACTGGATCACGATCACCTCAGGGAGTTCAGAAACAGGGAGTGGGACGGTTAATTATTCAGTCTCAACTAACACGGGCACCAGTGAGCGTACTGGAACAATGACGATAGCAGGGCAGACATTTACCGTAACCCAGGAAGGGAAAACTGAGCCATGCGCAGTTAGTTTTGTCTTAAGTGAAGAACCGCAGAATATCAACCTCATCAGAAAACTCAGGGATGAAATACTCCTCAGCATCCCAGAAGGTGCGCAGTATATTCAGCTTTTCTATGAGAACTCGCCGGAAATTATTTCAATCATGAAGCAAAACCCTGCCATAAGAGAAAAGGCATACAATCTGTTCCAAACTTCTTTTCCATATGTTCTTTCGCGCTTGCTCGGCAATAAAGTTACCATCCCTTCAGAGGTAGTAAATGAGATTGAGAGATTATGTGATGCCATGAGCAGAGAGGCAAGTCCTTCCCTTAAAGAGGATATTAAGAAGGTTAAAACAGACCTTAAGAGTGGAGAGCTTTTTAGAAAGTTTGGTATCAAGAAAGGAGATTAAGAGAGAATACGCAATGCCCTAAGAAGATCCTCGATACTCCTCAGGGCAAGTGTGCGGGTCAGCATGAGATAGAAGGCAGTAAGGAAATTGGAAATGATAATAATGAGGGAGATAATCAGACGAAAGAGGAACTTTTCATCCCAATTAACCCTATCAGATAACCGTTGCGAGAGGGTTTTTGCCCCGGCACTGATTAAAGGGATAATTGCCGGATAGATAATGAACAGGAGACGGGGGTTGTGTACTGAGGGAAGATAGAAAGAAAGTGTAGCCAACAAAAATGACAGGTAAAACGTACGGTTTTCTTTTAACTCTTTCCAACTGAAACAGATAAGAACAAGACCAAAATTGAAACAGAAGAAGAAGGCATTCAGTACGTAAAAAATTCCCTGATGGCGTGGTGAGTAGTAACCAAGAAAGTCTTTTAACCCTAATCCCAGACAAGAGTAAACAATAAGTACGAAAGATACGCTTACTCCTGCAATGATAAACGCCTTGCCTGCCTCTTTTCTCACTATATGATAGATGATGAGAAATAAAAGCACGGCTATCAGAGTCGGTTTGGTTAAGATAGCCAGACCGGTTATCAGACCGATTATGACAGCACCTTTGAGTGTTTTAAGTCGCTGATGTAAAAGGAGGATGAGGGCGACAAAGAAGTAGGCCCCCATATCAACCATGATGGGCAATCCCCAGACCATGAGGGGAAGTGAGACAGTAAAAATAATTGAGCAGGCCAGGGCCAGATCATCTGACAGCAACAACCTTTGAGCAAAGAGATAAAACAGGTAGGCTGTTACTATCCACAAGAGTGAATTTATCAGAAAGAAGGAAGAAGAAAGAGGCAATATCTTCGTAAGGAAAGAGGCAACGAAAGGAATAAGAGGGCTGAATAACCGGTAGTGCAAAAGAGGAGTCAAGGCAGCAGGTATATGCTCCCCTGAAAAATAACGGGTGACGAGGATATATCCCTCGCTGTCCTCGGCAAACGTTGCTGACCATCCCATCCCGCTAAACTTCTCGAGGAGAATTGATGCAATAGCCATCTCAACGATACAGAGAGAGAAGAGGAAGACAAAGAGGTAAAAACGGCTTCTGGGAATGGGTGTGTTTACCATAGCAAAAGGAGATTGAGAGACCTCTGAAAAAGTCCTGTAGGGGCGTATGGCAATACGTCCTTTCGAATTTGCCCTGTAGGGGCAGACCCCTGTGTTTGCCCATGTAGAATTGTCGAAAAAATATTGTTGAGCAACGAAGAACCCTGGTTTTCAAACATCTCATTTAACTTTCTTGTTGTTTAAGTCTGTATATGATATAGAAGGAAAGCCAATTTGTAAATAATCAGAGCGCGAAATGGAAAAGAGAGAACCAGAGGGGAAAATCGATCTTTCCGTCGTTATTCCGGTCTTCGAAGAAAAAGAAAGTTTACCGGAGCTTTACACCCGCCTTACTAAGGTAGTCAACCAACTATCCGGCCGTTATGAATTGATCTTTGTAGATGACGGGAGCAAAGACGGCTCTTCTGAGCTCTTACAGAATATCTCCCGCCAAGACCCCAGGGTAACGGTCATTCATCTCAGGAGAAATTTCGGCAAGACTATTGCCCTTTCCGTTGGTTTTAAGGAGGCACAGGGAGAGAAAATCATTACCCTGGATGCTGACCTCCAGGACCTTCCCGAAGAAATCCCAAATCTTCTCGCTGAACTGGATAAAGGCTATGACCTCGTTTCCGGGTGGAAGAATAAACGGAAAGATCCTCCGGCTAAAAAGGTTAATTCCTGGATCTTCAATCATATGGTCTCTTTCTTCACGGGAGTGAAGATCCACGACTTAAACTGCGGTCTTAAAGCTTATCGCAGAAAGGTAATTGAAGAAATAGAATTGTACGGGGAACTCCACCGTTTCATCCCGGTCTTAGCCAGCTGGCGGGGGTTCTGGGTAGGAGAGATTAAGGTAGAACATCATACCCGCAAATATGGAAAATCAAAGTATGGAGCAGAAAGATACTTGCGGGGCATCTTCGACCTGCTCACCGTAATCCTCTTAACCAAATACACCCAGAAGCCACTCCACTTCTTTGGCTTATCAGGGGTTATCCTTTTTTTTGCTGGTGCCTTTATTGACCTTTACCTTGCAATCCTCTGGTTCTCAGGGCAGTGGATCAGCAACAGACCTCTCCTGCTTTATGGTACCCTCCTGGTTATCGTTGGTATTCAGTTCATCTTCTTCGGCCTGCTGGGAGAGTTGATTGTCTTCTCCTCGCGTAAGGATGAAGACGGCAAGATCAAAGAGAAAATCACCCACCGATGAGTAAAGAGGTGGACGTATCCATCATCATACCCACCTACAACCGGAAAGAAGAACTTACAAAACTCCTCTCCTCCTTAAAAGCCCAGACATTACCTCAAAGGAAATGTGAGATCGTCATCATCGATGACGGCTCCAGTGATTCGACGGTAGAGTTCCTTCAGAGGGAACAGGTAGCCGGCACATTAACTTTCTCCGTTCAGGATCACAGAGGTCCGGGAGCAGCGCGGAACATGGGTATGAAGATGGCACAGGGGAAGATCTTTGTCTTTACTGATACTGACTGCATTCCCCATCCGCACTGGCTTGAAAACCTTATCCGTCCCTTTGAAGATGGAACTGTCGGGGCGGCAGGAGGGCCGGAGATACCTGATCCGGAGAAACCCATCCTCTCCCGGTGTTTTCAGTTTGTGATGACCTCTCCCCTGACCACAGGTGGTCTTCGGGGTGCGAAGAAGAAACTTGCCCGATATTACCCGAGAACCTTCAACATGGCCATCTCAAGAGTTGCCTATGAAAAGGTGGGAGGATTTAAGGAATGGTACCACGGTGAGGATGTGGAGATGAGTTTTCGAATTAAAGAAGCAGGGTTCAAGCTCATCTATTGCGATGATGCAAAGGTCTGCCATCGCCGCCCAGCAACATTTTTTCGTTTCTTCCTTCAGCTCTTGAGGATGGGTGAGGCCCGGTGGCTCCTCTTCCGCACTCACCGGGAACTCATGGAGCCGCTTTTCCTCCTGCCCCTTTCTGCAATTGTCCTCTTGACCGTTCTCCTTGTTCTCTCACCTTTCTCCCCTGTCATTCTTTCTATACTCAAGACACTCCTCACCTTAGGTATTCTCTACCTTCCAATCGTTGGCATTTCTGCCTGGGTTTCCCTCAAATTAGCAACAGCATTCTTTCTCGCCCCCCTTGCTTTTATCTGTCAGCAGGTGGGTTATGGGGCGGGGTTTCTTTTGGCAGCAGGGAAAAAGAAAAATTGAAAAGAAACCTACGGCTTTCCCTTCCTCTTCTCCAGCAGTTTCCGGATATAGGGATTGACGTAGGCATCTTCCCAGTCGAAATCCTTCAGGGCGTCGAGGAGCACTTCGATCTTCTCTGATAAGGTGAGGTTTTTTTCACAGAACACCTGGTATTCACCTTTCACCTTGCATAATCCCCCTTTTAATCCCGGGTCTTCCTTCCTCAGGTTTTCATAATTCACCTTGAGGTTGATGCTTGCTGCAAGTTCTTCCAGGCTCTGTAAGATCAGAGATTCTTTCATGCCTCACCTCGCTCAAAGATTACTTTTCCATCTACCAGGGAGAGTAATACATCTTCCCCTCCCCCTTCGTCAATGAGGTATTGATACACGTGAGAAGGATCAACTGTCCTTTTCAATTGCATTACCACAAGGTCTGCTTTCTTTCCCTTTTCAATACTCCCGATCATCTCTCCCATTCCGAGTATCTTCGCTGAAGTAATTGTCGCCATCTTCAAAAGCTCTTCATCAGAAAATCCCTGGTATCGGCTCTTGAAAAATCTGAGTTCCTCAAAGAGGTCAAGAGATGAATTGCTTGCCAGGCTGTCTGTGCCTATCCCGAAATGGATTCCCTGGCTTTTTATCTGCTCAAGCGGTGCCCTGCCATTCTTCAGGAAATGATTGGATCTCACACAGAGAGCTATGCCCACCCCTCTGTCCCGCAAAAGCTTCAGGTCCTCATCATCAACCCAGACCCCGTGGGAAGCAACCAACCTGTTGTCCAGGATACCACACTCACGGAGATACGCTGTGGAAGACATGCCACAACCTTCAGGAGGAACCGTGTCTAATTTGTAGCGGGAGAGAAAATCTACGAGCGGTCCTCTGCCATGTATGATGAGTTCCGATTCTGCTCTCGATTCAGCAAGGTGGATGGTTAGAAACAGATCCTTTTCTCTTGAAAGCTTCGCAACAAACGAAAGGGCATTCTGAGACAGGGTATAAACGGAATGAGGGGCAAGACCAATCTGCACCTTTGTCCCCTGTGTCTTCATGAGGGCGGTGTCCAGAGTATGTTTCAATTCTTCCCCGACACCCGATAGATGTGCATCATCTACTGCCACAAACTCGATGCAGGAGATACCCCGCAGCCCTGACGCAACCAAATCATCCAGTCCCGCTCCCCTTCGGGCGACATCCACCACCGTAGTCACGCCGCATCTCTTCAGTTCTTCAATACCATTTTTATAGGACTCTCCCCAGTCTTTCGCACTGAACTTTTTAGACCTCATGATGAGATTATCAAGCCAGTCAAGAAAAGGGGCGGGTTCTAACAAGCCTTGCAGCGCTGTATATTCCAGATGGGTATGGAGGTTGATGAGTCCGGGAAGGATAACACCCTGGGGATAATCTCTTATCTCCTCTCCCGGATATTTTTTGACAATCTCTTCCCTGTGACCAACGGCTACGATTTTTTCATCACGAATCACCAGCGCTGAATCCGCTGAGGGAGGAGAGGTTACCGGTACCAGAAGTTTACTGCTGATTATCATTATTCTTTAAGTAAGGTAGGTTTGCGCAATGACTGACAGGAACAGGGTGGTAAGAAATCGCTTAAAGAGCTTAATGTCTTGAGGATGATAGCTCCTATCCTCTTCGCCTCAGCGTAGAATATCTCTCTGAAGGCTTCATAGTCCCATTCGTCTTTTATCCCTTCGGCGTAATTCACTACCTGGTAGATTCCCACGTAACAGGCACCGATCTCTCTCGCCAGATACACCTCAGGGGCAAGGCTCTGTCCAACCATATCTGCTCCTAAATTCGAGAGCATCAAAACCTCTGCCCTGCTCTCAAAGTGCCTTCCGTCAGTCACTGCACAGATACCGCCGTCATGGACCCGGGAGGAACCTGATTGCCGTGCAGCTTTTACCAGCAATGCACGGAGTGCCGGGCAGAGGGGGTCCCGCATGATCAGGAGATAATCATCGGAGAGGCTCACATCCCTCCGCAGGGAGAAGTCAATGTAATCGTCAGGGATAACCAGATCCCGCACCTTTAACTCCGGGCTGATGCACCCTACCCCACCCTCGGAAATGATCTTTTTAATACCTGCCTCCCTGAATGCCCAGAACACCTGCCTTGATGCCGATGCCCATGATACACCCTTTCTCCAGCCGTGCATCTTGCAGGTAATCACCTTCTTTCCTTTCAGTTCAAATATCTTCATCGGAGGACTCTGACCGAATGGTGTCTCAAAAATGAGTCCCTCCTCAACCATCCGTGTCTCCTTACTTCCGAGGTCTTCCGGGAAGGCCAGGGAGAAGGTGCTTGAACCGCCGATCACTGCCCAATCACACTGAGGTATGATCTCCATAGTTTTACTCATATCTTACTCAAATGTCTCTGAAAAAGGGGTTCCGAGTGCGAATTTAAGATTTTTTCGGCAACAATGCTTATCGAGCGAAACGGCCACAAATTCAGTTGTGTAGGGGCGGGATTCAGCCCGCCCTTTCGAATTTGCCCTGTAGGGGCAGACCGATGTGTCTGCCCATTTAGCATTGTCGAAAAAATATTACTGAGCAACGAAGAACCCCTTGTATCAAAGACATCAGTCATACCTTTTGACAATCCGATACTCCGTATCACGCTGAGCAGGGATTCTCTTTGCCCTCCTGATGAGATCCACCATCTCAGCTTCCGTTATCCGGTGAGAGAGACCGGTTGCCTTCACGACATTCTCCTCGAGCATGATGCTCCCCAAGTCATTGGCACCGAAGAGGAGGGTGATCTGCCCGATATCCTTGCCTTGAGTCAGCCATGAACCCTGGATGTTTTCAATATTGTCTAAGAAGAGCCGGGCAATTGCCAGTGTCCTCAAGTAATCAAGGGGAGAGGTCTCTCTTCCCTTCAGTGCAGTATTTCCTGGCTGATAGGTCCAGGGTATGAAGGCACAGAACCCTTGTGTTTTATCCTGAAGCCTCCTGATCCTCGAGAGATGCTCGACCCTATCCTCCAGGCCCTCAATAGTTCCCATCATCATCGTGGCAGTGGTCTTCATCCCGAGGGCGTGTGCTGTCTCCATCACCTCGAGCCAGGTCTGAGAGCTGATCTTCTGTGGGCTGATCAGATCCCTGACATGATCCACCAGGATCTCAGCGCCGCCTCCCGGAAGCGAATCCAGTCCGGCATCTTGCAGCCTCTTCAAGGTCTCACCCACCGAAAGGCCGGACACCGAGGCGATGTGGGCAATCTCCGGCGGAGAAAAGGAGTGGATGAAAACGGGAAAACGTTTTTTAATCTCCCTGACCAGTCCCGTGTAATAATCAATGGAAAGATCAGGGTGCAGCCCGCCCTGGAGCATCACCTGGGTAGCACCTGATGAGACGGCTTCCTGAACCCTAACAAGGATCTCCTCCTTACTCAACAGATAAGCATCCTTATTCCCCTTATCCCGGTAAAAAGCACAGAACCGGCAGCGGCTCACACAGATATTGGTATAATTGATGTTCCGGTCGATGAGAAAGGTGGCAATCCCTTCTGGATGCCTGGCACCGGCTACTGTCTGGGCAGCAGAACCGAGTGCCAGGAGGTCAGCTTCGAGCATGAGGAAAACAGCCTCTTCTTCGCTCAGCCTTCTCCCTTCCTGCACTTCCCTCAGTATCTCTGAAACGCCCTTCACTCTACCTCCACAAATTTCAATTCAGGTACGTCCTTCACAAAACCCATCTCCTGAGCGTGCCGGAGGAATGTCCGATAGCCTTCCTGATAACCCGTATCAAACTCAAACCGGAGGCTCAAGAAGTAGCCTTTCAAGAAATCTGCAGTAAAGGATTCAAGCCGCGCAATCTCACGGGCTATCTCATCGATGTGGTCAACACTGTACTTAAGTGAATGCATGAACGCCTGGAAGAGTTCTTTCACGATCTCCCGGTTATTCTCTGCATATTCCTTTCTCGCTGCCCATACGGCATAGACCATCTTTTCCCCGCTCAACTCCTTCCACTCCCGGCCCAGGTCGTAGAGGAAGAGATTGCGGGCATTCACGTATGTCCTCAGGGCATCGTCTCCGATCAGGAGGGCCGCCGCAGCCTCGAGGAGCATGCGCGGGAGGTCAGACGGGCACTCAAAGTACACAGGTTTCACCCCGTATTTCTTTTCCAGGATAATCCTTGCCAGAACCTGTGACGTGGCAGAAGTAGCGGGAAGGGCAAAGGGCTTCCCATGGAGCTCTGTGATCGGCACGGTGCTGGCAATCAGGATGCTCTTCACCTCTCCATCAGAGCTGACCGTGAGGTGAGGCAGGAGCAAGAGGTTCTCAGAGTAACGGCAGTACTCGATCGCTGGGATCGGACTGATGTCCAGCCTGCCGGCGATGAGGAGATTGCTCAATTCCGTAGGAGTTCCCTTCCGGAGCTCTATATTCGGGAGCAACCCTTTTTTCACCATCCCGTAGTAGAGGGGGAGGCAGTTGAGATACTGGATATGACCTACGCGGGGAAGCATTTGTCAGTAAACCCGTATGATCCGATAGAGGGTATCCCGCTCAACCGGCACCTTTCCTGCCTGCCGGATGATTTCTATCAGTCTTTCCTTGGTGATTCCTTTTTCAGTAGACGCACCGGCAGCATGGACGATCCGCTCTTCGACCACTGTCCCGTCCAGGTCATTCACACCGAACTCGAGAGAGAGTTGCGCAACCTTGAGGCCAAGCATGATCCAGAAGGCTTTGATATGGGGGAAATTGTCAAGGATCAGCCGGGAGAGAGTCAGCACCCTGAGCGCCTCCCAGGCACTCGGCGGTGAGAGATGGGAAAGGGCCGTATGCCGGGGATGGAAAGGGAGAGGGATAAACGACTGGAAACCGGAAGTATCATCCTGAAGCTGCCGCAGCTGAAGGAGGTGATCAATCATCTCCTCGTCGGTCTCGATGTGGCCGAAGAGCATGGTGGCATTTGACTTTATCCCCAGTTCATGCACAGTCTTCATCACTTCAATCCACTCTTCTCCTGATGCCTTTTTCGGGCACAGCTCTGCTCGAATCCTCGGGCTGAAGATCTCCGCCCCTCCACCGGGCATGGAGCCAAGCCCAGCCTCCTGGAGCCGGGTAAGTACTTCCCGGATCGAGAGGCCGGAGATATCAGAAAAATATTTTATCTCCACGGCAGTGAATGCCTGCAGGTGGATATGAGGAAATCGCTCCTTTAACCGTTTCACCACCTCGAGGTAATATGCAAAGGGGAGGTCAGGGTGAAGGGCGCTCACCAGGTGGATCTCAGTAATGCCCAGAGGTAATGCATCTTCAACTATCTTTACCGCCTGGTTTGCGGTGAGGGTATAGGCCCGGGGATCACCGGGATCACAACTGAACGCACAGAACCGGCAGCGGGAAGAGCAGATGTTGGTAAGGTTGATATGACGGTTGACATTAAAAAACACCTGGTCTCCCGTTTTTCTCTTTTTGACTTCCTGAGCCAGTCGTCCCAGGAAGAGGAGATCAGGATTACTGCTCAGTCTGAGAGCATCTTCACGGGTAAGCCGCTCCCCTGCCTTGACCTTATCCTCAATCCATTTCCATTCTTCTGACATACTACTCTCTGACTTCAAAGAGGTCTCTGAAAAGCAGGGTTCCTCGTTGCTCAACAATATTTTTTCGACAATTCTGCATCTTGCTTCTCTGCAAATTCGGAACTCGCTTGCGCTCAAACAGCCGAATTTGCGGTCGTTTCGCTCGATGCGAATTGTTAACGAAAAAATCTTCAATTCGCACTCGGAACCCTCCTTTTGTACTTTTTCCGAGCTCTCTTAAAACGCATTTGACATTTGTCCGCCTGAGGCGGATTGACATTTGTCATTCTCATTCTTCTTACATCTCTTTCAGATTTAACCCCGTTTAAAAATCAGGATATCGGCAGTGGTGAACAGGAGAATGGCAATACTCACCAATCCATTCAAGGTGAAGAAGGAGAGGTTGACCCGGGAAAGATCAGACGGTTTTACAATGCGGTTCTCATACCAGAGGAAGAGAGAGATCAGGAGCAGGCCGAGAAAGTAAAAGAAATTGAGCCTGACGAGCAACCCGACCAGGAAGAGTAAGAAGACCGTGAGGAGGTGCAAGCATTTTGTCAGTTGCAAACCTTTTTCAATGCCGAGGGCAATGGGTATGGAATGGAGGCCTTCACGGGTATCAAAGGCATAGTCCTGACAGCTGTAGATGATGTCAAAACCAGCAGTCCAGGAGAGCACCGCCAGTCCCAGGATGATGATGGGCACCTCCGGTAGCCGGTTGGTGATCGCCACATAGGCACCCAGGGGTGCCAGTCCGAGACAGAGGCCCAGGACAAAATGGGAGAAGTAGGTAAACCGTTTGGTAAAGGGGTAGATAATCATGGGGACGATGACGACAGGCCAGAGGGAGCGGCAGAGCGGCGCCAGACGGTATACCGCTATCAGAAACACAATAAAAGAGACAACAGCAAAAAGGGTCACTGCTCTGAATGAAATCTTTCCTGTGGGTAGGGGCCAGGTCGCAGTCCGAGGATTCCGCTTGTCAATCCGGTAGTCAGCAAGACGGTTGACTGACATGGCCATGCTCCGTGCACCCACCATGGCTACGGTAATCCAGAGGAACTGAGGCACTGTCGGGAACCCCTTACACGCTAAGATCATACCCAGGTAGGCAAAGGGCAGGGCAAAGACGGTATGTTCGAATCTGATCATCTCCAGGATGATCTTAAGCTTATTAAAAACCATACTCCTTCCAGCGGCGGTCTACTAAACGTTTTATTCCCTCGGTCATGGTGATTTCATCAGGCCAGGTCCGGCTATGCCCTTCCCACCTGCTTTTTTTCGTTCCATCAATGCCCACCTTGGAACCATACCCAGAGGTACGGGAAGCGTGATCCAGTACATCCAGAGGGCCTTTCTGGAAAAAAACATCCCGCTCAGGATCTACGTTACTCAGCACCTTCCAGGCTACCTCAGAACAGTTCTGGACATTCACTTCCTCATCCACCACCACAATCACCTTGGTGAGCATCATCTGCCCCATCCCCCAGAGGGCAGAGGCAACCTTCCTTGCCTGCCCCGGATACTCCTTTTTGATCGAGACGAT